>MWBQ01000155.1 GCA_002069605.1 Candidatus Atribacteria bacterium ADurb.Bin276 | reverse complement strand
AAGGAGGAAAAGTATGAGATTACAAGACAAAGTTGTTATTGTAACTGGTGCTGGACAGGGGCTTGGGGAGGCCTTCTGTAAAGGTTGTGCAAGCCAGGGTGCCAAAGTTGTCATAGTTGAAATTAATGAGGAAACCGGTAAAGCGCTCGAGCGTGAAATTGGAGGGGGAGCAGTCTTTATTCGTACCGATGTTTCATCACCATCTCAGGTTCGGTCAATGGTAGATGAGGTGATGAAACGCTTTGGTAAGATTGATGTATTGATCTGTAATGCTGGGATTCATGCCGGAGGCAAGTTCTGGGAAGAAACTCCAGATACCTGGCAAAAGATGTTCGAAGTTAACGTCATGGGAGTCGTATACTGCTGCCAAGCAGTAGTGCCAATCATGATAAAACAGGGCAAAGGAAAAATTATCAATGTTTCCTCAAAAGCAGCTATAGTCGGTGAACCTCTCCATGCAGCTTACTCTTCTTCAAAAGGAGCGGTATTATCTCTCATTAGAGCTATGGCTTCGGAGCTAGGACAATATGGAATCAGAGTCAACGGTCTTTGCCCCGGTACTACACTAACCCCTCTGGGGAAATCGGCCATTTCAGACCCAGAACTGAGAAAAGCTTTGGAGAGTGGTATCCCCTTGGGTAGACTGGGCGAGCCCGAGGATCATATTGGTTCTGTCCTATATCTTGCTTCGGATGAATCTGATTGGATGACTGGTCAAACGATAGTAGTTGATGGTGGACTATCAATGATTTGATTCAATAACAATTAAAAGAAGGCTAATGCCTATATACATATTTTACTGGATAATCTTTAGGAAATTTAATGATTGTTCTTATAAATACGAAATATAATCTACCGAGAATAAATTTTATCTCCTTCCAAATCCTTTTCTTTTTAAGTGTGGTGTAAGGGTTAGTAAAAATATTGTGATAGTAAAATAGCTTTATTCAAGAAAACCAAAATTTAAAGATGTTATTATCGTGATTTTCACTTTACCCTGCTATCGTATAGTTTTAGAGGAAAAAGTTTTTATTAAATAGTGATTTGAATTAACGAGTATATGGTTTATTTTAAAATAGGATTTGCTATCCTGAAAATACCTGTTCTGCATTAGGAACAAGTCTGGTTTAAGGAGCATCTTTTATAGTTAGGACTGGGGTGAGGAGGGTTACTCAACCATTTTTTTCTCATGGTTATGCTCCAACCTTATATCCTGAAAAACCACGGGCATGATAAATCAAGCCCTTACTAAAGATTGTAAAATGTAGGGGCGCAATTTATTGCGCCCGATCTTTATATGATGTAGCAACATGCCATGGCGTGTCGAGTCTTGGCTTTCCATCTTCATTTGGTGCTGTTAGGCAGCATGAGGGTATATCCTGAATAAGAATTTGGTTGTTATTTAGTAAAAAATAAAGAAATTTATGACTTTGGGCTTGTGCTTCATTTGTGATGCAAATTTTTCTTGCTCTAAAACTATTAGCTAATGGGAGAATTAATACCACCCCTATAGCTAACCTATAGTCACATGATTGGTTAAAACATAGATAGGATGATACTATTTAATGAGAGTAAAGCTATAAAAGCTTCTATTAAGCCGTAAGATAGTGTCAAAAATATTCTTGATTGTTAAAGGAAGGCAATATTTTGGAAGGAACCTATATAATGGCCATTGATCAGGGAACAACCGGAACTAAAGTTATTCTGGTTGATCATGATGGAATGGTTGTTTCAAGTGCCTATCGTGAAATAAATCAGATCTATCCAGAACCAGGTTGGGTTGAGCATAACCCTATGGAATATTGGGACACCACCCTTATTTGTGCTAAAGAAGCTTTGAATAAAGCAGGAATTAAACCGTCACAAATCGCTGGGATTGGTATTACTGATCAACGGGAAACAACGATAATTTGGGACAAAAAAACCGGAGAGCCAGTTTATAATGCCATTGTTTGGCAATGTCGCCGGACGGCTTCCATTTGTGAGGACCTTAAAGCAAAAGGTCTTGAAGGAAAAATTCGTCAGAAAACCGGTTTAACCATTGATGCTTATTTTTCCGCTACCAAAATAAAATGGATTATGGAAAATGTTCCCGGCGCAGAAGAAAAAATGAAAAGTGGAGAGCTGATAATGGGGAACATTGACTCCTGGTTAATGTGGAAACTCAGTGGCGGAAGAATGCATGTGACCGATTTTTCAAATGCTTCTCGTACCATGCTCTTTAATGTTCAAGAACTCAACTGGGATCAAGAATTATTAGATACCATGGGAATTCCTCGAGAGATTTTTCCTGAACCAAAATCGTCGAGTGGTATTTTGGCAATTACTGATAAGAGTATTTTTGATGGAGTTGAAATACCCATAGCTGGGGTTGCGGGAGATCAACAGGCAGCATTATTTGGGCAAGCTTGTTTTAAACCTGGGATGGCAAAAAATACATATGGAACGGCTTTAGCTATGATGATGAACATTGGTGAGAAGTTTATTTTATCAGAGAATGGACTAACAACCGATTTAGCATGGGGAATAGATGGGGAAATTGAATATTCTTTAGAAGGGTTAGTTTTTAATGGAGGAGGAGCGGTTCAATGGCTCCGGGATGGAATCAAAATCATTGAGAATGCGGCACAAACTGAAGTTATGGCTCAATCAATTCCAAATACCGGGGGGGTCTATCTCGTTCCAGCTTTTACCGGACTTTGTGCTCCCTATTGGGATATGTATGCTCGGGGTCTTATTATTGGGATAACCCGAGGAACGACGCGTGAACATGTAGTCCGAGCTACCTTAGAATCCATGGCTTATCAAACTCGGGATGTATTAGAAGCTATGGTCACAGATTTAAAAAAACCCTTAGATTCCTTACGGGTTGATGGGGGCGCCGTAAAAAATAATTTCCTAATGCAATTCCAAGCAGATATTTTAGGAGTTCCAGTAATAAGACCAGTCGTCACCGAAATGGCAGCTTTAGGAGCAGCTTATCTTACTGGTCTTGGAGTTGGTTTTTGGAAAAATCGGGAAGAAATATCTGCTATGTGGAAGATGGATAGAGTTTTTGAGCCAGAAATGGATGTAAGTCAGAGAGAAGAACTTTATCACGGTTGGAAAAAAGCAGTAGAGCGATCTCTGCATTGGGCTGAATAGTTACAAATTAAATTATTATGATTAATTTAAACAATTTTTAAGCTATTTATAGGTCTTGTCCTTTTCATAAGGGTTTTGTGGTTCCATCCAATTTCGTTTGATATTTTGTAAGGAGGTGAATTATGGCTTTTCAGGGTGAGGTTATCATTAGGAAAGAAATGTTCCATTATAAAGAGATGGAATTG
>MWBQ01000154.1 GCA_002069605.1 Candidatus Atribacteria bacterium ADurb.Bin276 | reverse complement strand
GATGATTTATATGAAAAACTATCCAATTAGAGATTGCCACGTCGCACAAGATGCTCCTCGCAATAACGGAGAGGAGAGTGGTTTGATAAAGCAAACCACATTAAAATACTATTAATAAACGTAGGAGCGACAATTTATTGCACCCGTTTAATGTAGCGACATGCCATGGCATGTCGAATCTTGGGTTTTCATCTTCATCTGTTGCTGTTAGGCAGTATGATAGTCTATTCTCAAGTAAGCGTCAGCAAGCTGAGATGTTTTACTCACTTGCCTGAGGACGAAGAAAGAAATAAAAATGGATGCGGGAAGATCCGGCCCTCTGCTCCCATCGAAGTCGGTCAGTTAATTGCCGAATACAAAAACCGGATCGGCTTAAATTGTAGTTTTCAACCTTGGACTCGTCTTCGTTCTTGGGTTCTTCGAGTGGGAATGGAAGAACTTCTCCTTCATAGCGAATACTGATATCAATTGAATTATTATCGATGATCGCCATAGTTTCTATGGTTCCTTTAGCCAATTTAGCTCGGGTAGCTTTCTGGTAATATTCTGTCAAAGCTTTGGTTGCGCGGCTGAGAACCTCACCATCTACTCCAACCGGGAGTACTTCCTTCTCCATAAATTCCTGAATTTTTGTCAAATCCTTTCCGTCTGGTTCAAGTTTGGTACTCTTTCTGGTTAAAAACTTAACATCTCCCTCGGATTCTAATCCTAATAGCTTGATCGCTTGCTCACGAAGTTTAAATTTTTGAATTTTTCCACTGGCAGTAGTTGGAAAATTATCAATAAAAAAGAAATAGGAAGGAATCTTATACCTTGATATGCGATCCCAACAAAAATCCTTAGCTTCAATTTCAGTCATCTCTTTACCAGGTTTTAATTGGACAAAAGCCACCACTTCTTCACCATAATACCGGCTGGGTACTCCAACAACCTGAACATCCTTAATTTTCGGATGAAGATAGAGATACTCCTCAATTTCTCGGGGATAAATATTTTCTCCACCACGAATAATCATGTCTTTTAAACGACCGGTTATCCGATAATATCCATTTTCATCAACCATAGCGATATCGCCGGAATGAAGCCATCCATCGGGTTCGATTACTTTTAGGGTCTCTTCTGGCATATTATAATACCCCTTCATGACGTGATAACCTCGAGTGCAGAGTTCACCAGGCTGGTTTATCCTTACCTTTTCACCAGTATTGAGATCAATGAGCTTCACTTCGACTCCAGGAAGAAGCCGACCTACTGTGCTCACCCTCAATTCCAAAGGGTCGGTAGTACGAGTCATAGTAATTCCCGGTGATGCTTCGGTAAGACCATAAGTAATGCAGATTTCTCCCATATTCATTTCTTCTACAACTGCTTTCATCACCTCAGTAGGACAGGGGGAACCAGCCATAATTCCGGTTCGGAGAGAAGATAGATCAAATTTGGTTTTCTTCATTTCTTCTAATTCAGCTATAAACATGGTCGGAACTCCATGGACCGCTGAACATCGAACATCTTGAATAGCATCTAAAACTCTTCGAGCTCGAAAACTTTCCACTGGAACCATAGTTGCACCTGATGAGACACACAACATAGTTCCCATGACACATCCAAAGCAATGAAAAAATGGCACAGTAATGCAAAGTTTGTCTTCTGGGGTAAAATTGAGGCAATCTGCTTGGCTTTTAGCATTACCAATAACGTTGGTATGGGTTAACATGACTCCCTTGGGGAATCCAGTCGTCCCTGAAGTATACTGCATATTTACTACATCATCTGGGGTAATTTCTTCCTGTCTCTTCTGATATTCCTCTTCAGATATCTGGCTTGATAGCTCGTATAAATCATCATATCGGAACATTCCTGGCATCCACTCTTCTCCAATGGCAATAACATTCTTTAAGTAAGGAAATTTTTCCGATTTTAATTGTCCTGGTTGACAGGTTTTCAGTTCTGGACAGAGCTCATAAACCATATTAAAATAGTCTCTCGGCTGATGAACTCCATCAACCAAAACCAAGGTTGACGAATCCGATTGTTTCAAAAGATACTCCAGCTCAAAGGATCGATATTGGGTGTTGACTGTAACCAATACTCCTCCCATCTTGGCACTTCCAAATTGGGTCAGTATCCATTCGGCTACATTGTTTGCCCAGATAGCAATATGGGATCCTTTCTTCAGCCCTAATGCCATGAACCCTTTGGCAATCTGATCGCATTTCTCTTTAAATTGCTGGTGGGTTAATCGAAGACCAGTGGAATGATAGACTAATGCATCTCTTTCTCCCAGTTTTTCAGCCATCAAATCGACCAACTGTCCAACGGTAATTTTCCCAATATCGTATTCCGGAGTTCTCATGAAACACCTCATTTAAAATTTTAGATCAATTTTGCATCACTTCGAAGGAGTTATTTTATCAATCTCGTAATAGCTTGGCAAGATAGATTACCATATCGCTTTTCGGTAAAAGATGAGGATGAAAATATATTCTCAAGAACCAATCTATTCCTTTAGAAAAGGGGATGAGGGGGATTTGAATTTATTGGAAAAGAATCAATTTCCAAACCATCTTCCTTTGTCTGAAGGGAAGGGAATAAAAAAGATTGAGCCCATGAGATTGCCACGTCACTGCGTTCCTTGCAATGACGAATCAGAGTTCCTTCTCCCTTGATAGGAGAAGGGTGAGGATGAGTGTGAAACCCAAGATTCAGATCCAGGTTTGGTGTTTTGAAATGAAGCTTGAGGAAATTATCCGAACTTTTCCCTCACCTTAATTTGAATCATTCCCCCATTGAGGGGGGATTCAGGGGGGTGTGCCTTTATATTTTCTATTTTTTTGATCTTTTTTCGCTCATTCTTGTATTTTCGTGATAGACCCTCATGCCACTTCGTGGCACCAGATGAAAATAAAAACCCAAGATTCGACATGCCATGGCATGTCGCTACATTAATCGGGCGTAATAAAGGCTGAGGGGGCGAGGGGGAGAATGGGAGAGGGGGTGAATAAAAAAGAATTAAAGGATAAAAGAAAAAATTACCAGATGAGATCCTAACGCGGCAAAGCAAAGATCAGGATGGCGCCTTTTTAAAAATCTTTTGTAGGGGCTAGATTTATCATGCCCATTCCAAATCCGTCATTGCGAGAAGCGTTTTATGCGACGTGGCAATCTCATTTAGAAAATTTTTTAACCAACTCACGACTTACAATTCACGATTCACAGTTTTTGATAATGAAATTGCCACTATGCTGCGCTACTCGAAATTACTGAACTTATTTAAATTAGCTTTCTCCGATGCTAGATACTGTTTCTCTAAAATTGGGAATTATTCTTTACATAACTTCATTCCAAATTTTGAATTATGC
>MWBQ01000153.1 GCA_002069605.1 Candidatus Atribacteria bacterium ADurb.Bin276 | reverse complement strand
CGCTTGCGGCGGGGAGGGTGCCTTTTTCAGTTTCTCAAAGCACAATACATCGAGCAAAATCCGGATACTTTTCTAAGGGCAAAATGAGAAGTCTCAGCAAGAAAACAATTAAAGGCACACCCCCCTAACCCCCCTCAATGGGGGAATTTATTTGATGGTATTTTCAGGATAGTTTATAGAAAGCTCGATTGCAACAGATTTGATTTCCAAAAGAAGAATCGAATCGAAAATGAAGCTGATATGCTAAAATCATTTAGATTAAGCTCCGGTATTTAATAAACAATCGCTGGAAGAAGGCAAGGGAATGGATCTATCAACCCTCATTTTTTATGTTATTGTGTTGAGTCTTCTGGGGATTTCTTTTTTTAAAGATAGAAAAAAGACAGTTGAAGCACTCCTCAAAGCCTGGAAAAGTTTCATTGTTTTATTACCACCTTTTTTAACCATTATTTTTCTTTTGGGGTTTTTAGTGGTTTTCATCCCCGAAAAAACCATCGCCTTATACATTGGTGAGAAAAGTGGATTTCTTGGATTTCTCATTTCATCAATCGTGGGGGCGATTACCTTAATACCAGGATTTGTTGCCTTCCCAATGGCAAAAATGCTTCTTGAAAATGGAGCAGGGATCGCTCAGATGGCGGTATTCGTATCAACCTTAATGATGGTAGGCGTTGTAACTGCACCTTTGGAAGCCAGCTTTTTTGGATGGAAAGCAACGATCGGTAGAAATCTTTTGGCCTATTTTTTCTCCTTTGTCGTTGGATATGTGGTATGGATGGTGGTGAGGATTTGAAAAAATTATCTTGGAAAAGCTTTCGAGGATTATATATTATTGCAATTATCAGCGTATTGGTTTATTTTTGGCTTCCTCGAGAGGGATTACGAATTTATCGCGTGGTATTTGACAATATCCTGTTTATGCTGGGTATTATTCCGCCGGTATTCATTTTAGTTGGTTTATTTGATGTTTGGATCCCTCGTGAAAAAGTGACTCGCCATCTGGGTGATCGTTCCGGGTTGAAAGGAACGGGCATATCAATAGCTTTAGGAGCCCTGGCGGCTGGACCACTCTATGCAGCTTTCCCAATAGCAGAAGTTATGCTTCGAAAGGGAACCAGCTTAAGAAACATATTCATATTTATTGGTGCCTGGTCGACGATGAAAATTCCTATGCTCCTCTTTGAAATTCAAAGTTTAGGACCTCGTTTTGCTATAAGCCGTTATGCCATGTCATTTTTAGGAGTATTCTTAATAGCTTTCTTTCTTGATAAATTTCTGGTGGATGACGAGAAAAAAAATATTATTGAAAAATTTCAATAGAATTTAAGGGAATAAAAACAAAACAATGAAAATAGACCCGATTGTTTTTACTATTGGCCCATTAGAAGTTCGTTGGTATGGTATAGCGATGGCTGGTGCCTTGCTATTTGGTATATGGTATTTGGTTACCAGGGGAAAATCCAAAGGATTAAACCAGGATCATCTGGTGGTGATGAGCTTATTAGTGATGGTATTTGGAATAGTAGGAGCTCGTCTCATGTATGTAGCGGCCAATCATCCCAACTGGTTTTGGGAAGAACCCATTCGAATAATGAAAACCTATGAAGGTGGTCTGGCTTGGCATGGTGGATTAATTGGTGGTGTCGTGGCTGCCTATTTATATTTAAGGTATCGGGCAAAAATAAGCTTTAACCAAGTTGCCGATTTATGCGTCCCGGCGATTGCTTTAGGATACTTTTTGATTCGGTTGGCGAACATTCCTAACGTAGAGAATATTGGAAGAATGACCAGTTTTTATTTTGGTCGCTGGCCTGCTCAGTTAATCGCGGCCGGCATTAATCTGGCCTTGCTCCTTCGTCACTTTGTAATCAGTAAAAAGAATTTGCCTGATGGACATCTGTTCTGGTCTTTTTTGTTTTATCATCAGGTGTTACGTGCCGGAGTCGAAGAAACCATTCGGGAAATGCCCTTGGTTTATCAGCTTTATGTTAATAATTCCCTCGGTATTGGCTTTTTAACCTTAGTCCAGGTCACGACGCTTCCTGTTCTCCTTTTTATCGGTTGGATTTTGTGGTATTACATCAGGAAAGAGAGCCCAAATAAATAAGCCATGGAGGCAATATTGTCATGAAAAGTAAAATGAAAGCTTTTGTCTGTCGGGGACCAAAACAGTTTTCTTTAGAAGACGTAGAAATAGGCGAACCAGAAATTGGGGAAGTCAAGTTGAGAGTTTTATATGCAGGCATTTGTGGTTCGGATTTATCCATTGTTCATGGGCGAAATCCTTTTGCCAGTTATCCACTTATTCCTGGTCATGAGTTTGTCGGAGAGGTTGTTGAATCAAAAGATGCTTCTTTCCGAGCTGGTCAACTGGCAGCTGTCATGCCGGTAGTTGGATGCGGGGAATGTGAATCCTGTCATTTAGGCAATGTCAACCGTTGTCGAAAAGTTAAATTATATGGTGTTCATATGAATGGAGGATTTGCCGAATACGTCTTGGTCAAAGCCAAAAATTTAATTCCTTTTGAAGAACCGATTCAACCAAATCAAGCGGTATTTTCTGAACCATTGGCAGTTGGGGTTCACGCCAATCGAATCAATGGGACGAACCAAAAGAATTCTATTGCTATCATCGGTGGAGGAATAATCGGATCGGTCATTTTAAAAGTAGCCAAGGTCTTGGGAGCCAAATCAATAACGGTTATTGATGTGATTGCTGAAAGATTAGAACGGTCACTTCTATTGGGCGCTCAAGATGTAATCAACAGCTCTCAACATAATTTAAGGGAACTGATAAAAAATCAGCACTACGCTGGGAAATATGATAGTGTTTTTGATGTTGTCGGAAACGATGAGACTCTCGATATTGCTTTGGATTTATTAAAACCAGCCGGTAAATTGGTATTGGTGGCAGTTCCTTCAGGAGAGAAGCGAAATATTGATGTATTAAAGATTTTTTCTCAAGAAAAAGTGCTTACTGCATCTCGTACCTATTCCCGAGAAGATTTTATACGAGCGTTGGAACTGATCACAACCCATCAAGTGAACCCCTTAGACTTTATTACTCATGAATATCCTTTCAATTCAATTGATTTTGCTTTAGATCGGGCTGAAAATTCAAAAAATGAAGAGTTAAAAGTCATAGTGAAAATGTGATAAATGGTTAATATGAGGAGGATTAAACTTTGATCCAAATTACTTCTGATCTGGTAAAAAAGATCGCTGAAGAGAGAAATGAAATTTTACAAATTATTCCTTTGGTTTGGGAATATCAACCTTATAATGCAAAATTGATACCGGTGATGGGTCCTGAAGAGAAATACTTAGGTGTGTGGAGCTTGGAAAAGGCTCCAATATTCAAGGATCCCTGGATCGAAAATCAAAAATTCTATAATAATTTTTCCTTTACCATCTATCCTTATAGTTTCGAGAATTATCAACTTTTGTCGCAAGAAATCCTTTCGCTCAAACCGGAAACATGCGGGGTTAAGCTTTCTTTTGGTACTGGAGATCGTTTGGGGTTGGTATCCTCAGCTCATTTAAGTGTTTTAAAAAAATATGAAGTTTTTCCGATTGTTGCTCAGCAGTCTCCAAGGGAATTGAAAAAAACTGGCCGAACCTTTCAATCGGTGTTACTCGATGCTGCTTGGGGAGCTTTTGCAAGTGGATTTCGGGGGAGGTTTGGTGCCGATGCCGACCATATCAAAGACGAATATTATTTGCAGCAGGCAATTCATAGTGGATATAGTTTTTATACCCTGGATGTGAGCGATTATATTGAAAAGGAATTCATGTTCCAATCGGAATGGGATTTAAATCAAACCTATCAAAAAATGAATCCCGATCAACTGGATTTATTAAAAAGATATTTAGGTCGAAGTTATTCTCTGGGTGGCGGTTTTCAAGTTAGTTTTAATGAAGAAAATTTACTCCGAATCGTTCTTTCCTTATATCCAGTTCTGGGTTTTATTGAGCAAATGAATAGTATTCTTGATGAGCGATTAACCAATTATGACCTCGAAATATCTTTAGATGAGGGTGAAGTTCTCACTTCGTACGAAACACATTTTTTCTTGTCGGAAGAGCTTCATCGAAGAGGCGTTGATTTTCAAAGTTTGGCATTGAAATTTCCTGGATCTTTTGAAAAAGGCATTGATTATCGAGGAGATTTAAATCAATTTCGGGAAAATCTCCGGGGACAGGTTTTGATTGCCGAAAATATTGGTGGTTATCGTTTGAGCCTTCATTCTGGAAGCGACAAGATGACGATTTATCCCACCTTTTTTGAAGAAACTCACGGGCTTTTTCATATTAAAACTTCCGGAACGTCATGGCTTAAGGCTTTGGAAACAGTTTCTGTTTTTAATCCGGAATTATTTCGAAAAATTTACACTTTGAGTTGGGAGAATTATTCTGAAAATAGCCGAGACTATCAGGTTTCATTCAAAATTAATGAAATTCCTGCTGATTTAGAATATCTACCGGATAAAAAACTCCAGGATTTTTTAAAGAATGACTCAGTTCGACAACTCCTTCATATTTCCTATGGTTCGATTCTAAAAGAATATCGAGAAGAACTTTATCAATTCCTTTTTGATTATCGAGAAGACCATTGTCAAAGGGTTGAGGAAAATATTGAAAAACACTTAAAAACTCTTAGGAGTTATTCCTTTGAATAAGGAAAAACCTAAAAATTGTTGGGTTATTATCTAAATAATTACAGAAAAGTCCTTTTTTAGATCAATAAGGAATTGATTAAAAATGAGGAAAAACTTTATTCCACTTTTCTGGAGGTTGTATGTTTATTGATGAGTTTGAACTTTTTTTATTTGATGCGGACGGAGTAATCTATATTGGAGACCAGCTTTGCTTAGGTGCAGCC
>MWBQ01000152.1 GCA_002069605.1 Candidatus Atribacteria bacterium ADurb.Bin276 | reverse complement strand
TCGCATAGGACATTCCTCACAATGGCGGAGCAGGAAAAAATTCAAATCCCCCTAACCCCCTTTGCTAAAGGGGGAAACGATTCCTGGGCATGTATTTTCATCCTCATTTAATGTTGCAAAGCAACATGAGGGTTATCCTGAAAAATCACGGGCATAATAAATCAAGCCCCTACCAAAGAATTTAAAATTGTAGGGGCACAATGTATTGTGCCCATTCTTTAATTCATGTAGCGACATGCCATGGCATGTCGAATCTTGGTTTTTCATCCTCATCTGGTACTGCTAGGCAGCATGACCATCTATCCAACAAAATAATGAGAAGTGAATTGTTTAAATTTCCCTCTTATTCCAGCTTTTTCTTATCAAAAGGGAACGAATCTTACAGACGTTTTTTGTTGCGATAGGAGCAACAACGTAGCAATTGCTTCATTAAACTATCCTTTAATGCCTGTCATCGATATCCCTTCTATGAATTTCCTTTGCAAAAATAAAAAGGCAATAATAGTCGGCAAAGATGCAATAATAGATGTTGCCATAATTAAACCATACTCTCTTGCCTCTGCTCCCTCGCTCACTCCCGACATAACACTCGATAAACCAACTGGTAAAGTTATCGAGCTATTACTTTGGGCAATAACCAAAGGCCAGAAAAAATTATTCCAGGAATTGGCTAAAGTTAAAATGACCAAGACGGTAATTGCTGGTATTGACAGAGGAACAACCACCTTCCAGATCGTAGTCCATTGACTAGCTCCATCAATTTTAGCAGCTTCGTTCAGTTCTTTTGGAATGCTTCTAAAAAACTGGGTGAGCAAAAATACCCCTATGGCCTCGGCTGCTTGAGGAAGGATAATCCCGGTTTTGGTATCGATGAGATTCATCCAGCGGGTTAACTTGTACATAGGAACGGCTGTTGAATAAATAGGAACCATGATGGTAATAAGAACCAGGGCAAAAAGGAAATTTTTTCCTTTAAATTCCATTTTGGCAAAGGCATAAGCAATGAGGATATCACAAAATAAAGTCAGGACAAGAGTAAAGACCGCCGTTACTGCGCTGTTATTCAACCAGTTAAATAGGGGCAATAATTCAAAAGCACGTTTATAATTGTCAAGGGTTATCGTATTAGGAATCCAACGTACTTCACTTTCAAATACTTCCCATTTGGGCTTAAGAGATGTTGAAACCATCCATAAAGTGGGAGCCAGAGCAATAAGAATTAAAACAATCATGACCACATAGAGAATCACTTTCATCGTAATCGGTGTAGATCTTTTAAGTTTTTCCTGCAACTAGGCTCACCTCTGTATAAACCTGATAAATATTAACTTAAAGTCTGTTTATTAACTCTAAATATTCCCATTGAAATAAGGAAAATAACTATAAACAAAACAACACTAATGGTTGAGGAATACCCTAATTTAAATAAACGAAAACCGTTAATGTAAAGATGCTGGACAAGAACCAGAGTACTGTATCGTGGTCCTCCTCCGGTCATCGTATAGACCTGTCCAAAAACTTGTAAAGAATAAATGATGGTGGTAAGAACCACAAAAAAAGTAGTTGAACGAAGACAAGGAATAATAACATGAATTAATCTTCGAAAGGAGCCTGCTCCATCGATTTCGGCAGCTTCCATTAGTTCTCGGGGAACATCTTGAAGCCCTGCCAGAAATATCACTGTATTGTATCCAATCGTCCACCAGACCGAAGCCATTACAACTCCCAACATTGCCGTTGAAGATGACGTGAGCCAGTAAATTGGTTCAATTTTTAATATCATTTGCAGATAATGGTTTAAAATTCCATAATTTCCTTCCAAAATCCATCTCCATAAAGCACCGACAACTGTAACCATAATGATATAAGGCATAAAAACTGCTGCCCGAGCTATGGCTCTCCCCCGGAGAGGTTTGTTTAAAAGCAAAGCAATAAAAAAACCTCCAATAACATTGATTGGCCCGACTAAGGCTAAATAATAAAAGGTATTTTTTAATGCAATCCAAAACAGTTTATCTGCAACTAAGCGACTATAATTTTTAATCCCGACATACTGCCCCGAACCAACAATATCAAGTTCGTATAAACTCACAAAAAAGTTCGAAACAATCGGGCCAAGTTTGAAGAGAAAAAATAGGGCAAAATAAGGAGCTAAATAAAGAAATGGAGATTCTACAATTTTCGGCAGAATATTCTTCTTTTTAGATAAGGATTGATTGTTCATTTTTCTTCCCTATACTTTTTGTCAATATCTCTCCTCCTATATAGGAAGAACGAAAACTAAAATTTTGCTTGATTATTCTTATCTTATCATTATTGGGGGGCTGAAGAATATCCATTTCAACCCCCCAATAATCCATTTTAACTTAAATCAAAGAACTCGCACTTAAAAAATAGCATTTATTTCGCTCACTGCTAAATCCAGAGCTTCCTTGGGATCTGCTTCATCCAACATTACCGCTAATATAGCATTGAGAACCGGTGACATGGTATTGTCAGCTCCAAAGCTGGCAGTTTGAACGACTAAAGGTTCAAAGTGGATATTGTTAG
>MWBQ01000151.1 GCA_002069605.1 Candidatus Atribacteria bacterium ADurb.Bin276 | reverse complement strand
AATCGACGTATCATAACCCTCAGGAAATTGACTGATAAACTGATCGGCTTGAGCTATTTTTGCAGCAGCAATAACATCTTGATCGGTTGCCCGAGTATTGCCCCATTTAATATTTTCTTTTATCGTTCCGGAAAAAAGGACGGTATCTTGGGGTACCATACCAATTGACGATCGTAAAGTTGTAAAATCGAAAGTACGAACATCTCTTCCATCAACCTTGACTCTCCCCTGGTTAACATCATAGAGTCGTGGAATTAAATTCATTAAAGTTGATTTCCCTGATCCCGTTCTACCTAATATAGCAACGATTTCCCCTGGTTGAGCGGCAAAGGAAATATCTTTCAAAGCTGGTTCGTTTCCATCTTCTCCATATTGAAAGGTAATCTTTTCAAATTCAACCATTCCCTTATTTAATGGAGCTTGGTCGGGTTGAGAAGGGTCCTGAATCTGGGGGACAATGGATAAAACCTCATGAATACGTTCTGCAGATGCATTTGCCCTAGTTATGAATATAAATATAGCACTCACCATCATTAGGGAAAAAAGAATTTGCATAAAGTAATTAATAAATGCCATGATCTCTCCAACCTTCATTGTTCCCCCACTTACTTGTATACCACCAAACCAAATCACTGCCACCAAACTTAAATTCATGATTAACATCATAACCGGCATTATTGATATGACCAACTTAAAGGCTTTTATTGTGTTGTTCATTAGTTCACTATTGGTTATCGAAAATCGTTTTTTTTCGTATGTTGAACGGTTAAAAACTTTTATCAATCGAATCCCTGACAAATTTTCTCTCATTACAGCATTTACTCGATCTAACTTCTGCTGAACCATGATAAATAATGGAAAGCTTTTTTGAATAACAAAAAACAAGATAAGTAAAAGGGCAGGCACAGAAGCCAAGAGAATCATGGCTAACCGAGCGTTGATAGAAATAGCCATAATGATTCCCCCAACACCTAAAAGCGGAGCTCTTACCATGATTCGTAATGACATGAGGACCAACATCTGAACTTGGGCAATATCATTGGTTAAACGAGTGATTAAGGTCGATATCTTAAAAGTTTCCAGATCAGCATAAGAAAAACTTTGAATTTTTTTAAAGAGGTCAGACCGAAGATCAGTCCCAAAGCTCTGACTGGCAATACTGGCTGCAACTGTGCAACCCATTCCTCCCAACATACCAATCAGGGCTATACCAATCATAAAAAGACCGGTTCTCATAACCAAGGTTAAATCCTGACCGGCAATTCCTACATCCACAATCTTCGCCAATAAGGTTGGTTGAAGAAGGTCGACTATTACTTCGACTATCATTAAGAGTGGCGCTAAAACCACCAATTTCCAATACGGCTTTAAATAGGCGAGTAGTTTTCTCAATATGTTGCCTCCGAAGAAAATGAATAATGACCTTGTTTTCTTTATCCCTAATTATGCATTGGATCAGAATCGAACTCGATAAAAAAGCATAGTCCCAGTAAAGGGCTTGTGTCAATAACCTGATCGAATCGAATTGCTCAAATTTTTGCTTAAAACGAGCGTTGAAGAGAAAAATCTGATGAAAGAGCAACTGATTTTCTTGACTTTCACCGATTTTCGGTTTTTGGCTATCCACAAATCATCACCGACCATCGCCAATTTTTTTCTTTTTAAATAAAGGCTTCAGGGTTGGATACAATTTTGCATAGAATTGAAACAAGTTTTTATATATCTCTCGGTTCTTTTCATGAGGGTAAAATTGTCGACCTTGAGTCCATAAAGGTTCAATATCGGAAAAACCTCTTTTTATCTTCATCCCCACCAAAGCACAAAGCGCAGCACCGAAACAAGGGCCTACGGAGCTTCCGGTTGGAACTGTTACTTTACAACCGCATACATCAGCTATCATTTGACTCCATACCTTGCTTTGGCTTCCACCACCTGTCACAACCATCTCCTTTATTTTGGTCGGATCCATCGTTATTTCAAGAGCTTGCCGAACCCCAAAAGCCACTCCCTCTAAAGTTGCTCGGATCATGTCAAGATCGGTTGTCTGATCAGTAAGTCCAAAAAAAACTCCAGTGGCATTTGAATCTCGGTAGGGACATCGTTCTCCAACTAAATAGGGCAAAAAGAACAATCCATTTGATCCATAAGGGATGGTAGAAAGAAGGTGTTCCATTTCATGATATTTCCTTTTCTTTTCTCCTATTATAACCCTTAAAATCCAATCATAGGCACGACCAGCGTTGAGCAATGGTGCAATATATAAATATTGGTATAAATCTGGGCCACTGAGAACAAAAAGTCCTTCAGATTGAGGTATAGAGAACTCAGATTTTATCGTTGCAACCCATCCGGTGGTTCCCAGATAACAATGTGAACGGTCGGATCCGACCACTCCCGATCCTAACTGTGATGCGCCGGCATCCCCCAATCCACAAAAAACCGGACACCCAGCAGTGATTCCAGTTTGCATCGATGCGTCTTGACTGACGACACCAACCTGTTCTGTTGCTGGAACGATAGGGGGAAAAAGAGAACTGCTTAAACCAATATCTTCTATAATTGCCTTTTCCCACTGTCGTGAAAGGATATTCATGGAACCGGTTGTTGAAGCATTAGTCGGATCGGTTACATATTGGTTGGTGAAACGAAAAATAATAAAATCCTTGGCTCCGCTCACCATTGTTTTGGCCAAATGATACCATTCTGGATGATGCCTTTTTATCCAGAGTAATTTTGCAACAGTCGTGGCGTGGTCAATTCGATTTCCAAAAATTTGTAGGATTCTTTTTTTCCCTATTCTTCTACTGATCAAATCAGCTTCTCCGGTCGCACGAGAATCGGAATAGAGCAATACTCGATGAAGAGGATTACCAGATTGATCAAGAAGTAAGCAGTTTTCCATTTGACCACTCAAACCGATCGCCACAATTTGTTGAGGATTTAAATTCCTCTTCCAAAAAGTATCCAATCCATGTATGACCGCATTCCACCAATCCTCTGGCGATTGCTCAATCCATCCCGGATAGGGATGATAAGTTGGATATTCTTCTCTTGTCGAAAGAATTTCATTCCCTTCAAAATCATAAAAAACCATTTTCATCCCGCTGGTCCCAACATCAATTCCAAGAACCCCGGGTTGCTTTGGGATCGATTGCATGGTATCACCATCTACTTAGTAAACTGCATTAGAAACGCAGTCTACAGTGTAATGAAAATATTTAAAAGATTAGATCCTCACGACTTCCTAATACGAAGTCTCAGGATGATTCATCATTATATATAGTTCTTTCTTGATGGGAAAAGTCAAAATGGGGATGAAGTTTTTACTATTCTCCACCCACAATTTACTACTCACTGTATTAACAAGATAATCCTTATTTTCACCTTCTCATGGCTTATCTGCTGTTGGAGTTGGTCATGGTGAGAAAAAATATTTTTCATTGTTTTTGGATTGTTTTAAACACACTGAATTATCCTCTCCACTCATCGATATGCTGCAATATGACCGCAAGAATAACAATCATTCCAGTCACGATGTCTTGGAGAAAATAGGGAACCTGCAGCATGGTCAACCCATTAGCCACTACCCCGATGAGTAAGCTACCGATGAAGGTACCCCAGATATTAGGGATGCCAGCCTTAAATGCTGTCATTCCTAAGAAAACAGCAGCATATGCCTGAAGAAGCATTCCGCTCCCACCGGTAGGATGGGCAGATCCAAGTCGAGATGCTAAAATAACTCCGGTAAAAGCTGATAAAAGTGAAGATAGCCCAAAAGCATAGGTTTTATCGCGACTCACATGAACACCACTCAATCGGGATGCAACCGGGTTCCCCCCAATCGCATATAATCGGCGACCGAACTCCGTCCAGCTAAAAATAAACCAGAAAAAAACCACCACTGCAATCATGAGAATGGTTGGAATTGGAATAAAGCCGATTTTCGCTTGACCGAGCCACAGAAAAGAATCGGGAATACCACCAAAAATGGTTGCTCCTCCAGTATACCAAAAGGTAACCCCTCCTAATATTGTTCCCGTCGAAAGAGTCGCAATAAATGAAAATATCCGAAAGCGGGTGATCAAATATCCGTTTCCTAACCCAAATAGAAACGACAACCCAATTGGAATGAGCATCGAGAGAACGACATTCATTCCTTGAACGGTAAATCCGGCAGCTAGGACTCCACCAAAGCTGGCCACTGCTCCGATAGAAAGGTCAAATTCAGCAACCACCATAGCAATGGTCGCTCCAACCGAAATAATGGTAAGAAGTGAAATTTGACGAGTAATATTGACCAAATTGGCAAAGGTTGGAAAAGCTCCTGGCTTTAAAGCCGAGAAAATTACCACAACCACAAATAAAGCAATAAGAGTTCCATATTGTCTTAGAATTTTATTGCTCATTCTGTTTCATTCCTTAAACAGCTCCGAGATAAAATATCAGTTTTGGTGATATTTTCATTGGGAAATATATCAACGAGTTCTCCATGGTTCATGACCCCAATACGGTGGCTGATTGCTAATATTTCCTCAATGTCTGCTGAACAGACAATGATTCCCGTACCCTGTCGGGCAAGATCATAGAGAAAACGGTAAATTTCTCTCCTCGAAACAACATCGACTCCAAGTGTCGGTTCATTACACAATAAGACCTTAGCACCATATCCAATCCACTTGGATAAGACGACCTTCTGCTGGTTTCCTCCACTCAGTGTGGCCACATTTTGTTCCCCTCCCGATGTTCGTATATTTAAGTTAGTTATCATTTCACCAACCAGCTTATTTTCTTTTCTTCGATCGGGAATCGGAAAAAGCCAATTCTTTCGAAACCGCCATAACATAGGTAAGGTGATATTTTCTCTCACATTGAAGGGAAAAATGAGACCTTGGAGAAGTCGATCTCCGGGAACGAGTAGAATTCCATTTTGTATTGCAGATCGGGGATTTTGTATGTTTACTTTTTCTCCATCGATCAAAATGGTTCCCGAAAAAGGAACATGCATTCCAAACAATGTTTCGACCAATTCACCTTGTCCAGCACCAACCAATCCAAATATTCCCAGTATTTCACCTTTCCTTAGAGAGAAATTGATATTTTTTATTTGTTCCCGTGGAACGGTGAGCAATTGAACCGATAAAACAGTTGGCGAAAATCCAATTGGAGGAGGCGGTGGAAATGTGCTTAATACTGTTTCTCCAGCCATCAAAGAAACGATATCCGATTTTTTCGCTTCGTGAATGGGGAGGGTTTTCATAACCTTTCCATTCCGTAATACAGTCACCGAATCAGCAACTTCAAATATTTCGTCAATGCGATGGGAAACATATACAAATGTGACTCCCTGGTCTTTTAGAGTCCGGATGGCTTGAAATAAGAGTTGAGTTTCTGCGTTAGTTAGTGTCGCTGTAGGTTCATCCAATACAATTAAATTGGTTTTATCCAGAAGTGTTCGGACAATTTCGATCATGGTTTGTTC
>MWBQ01000150.1 GCA_002069605.1 Candidatus Atribacteria bacterium ADurb.Bin276 | reverse complement strand
ACTTTTCCCATACCAAAGAGGTCGTCAGTAACAATACCAACATAATCTTTTCCTTGAACATATCCATCAGGAAGGTTACTCATAAATACCAACTTCACGCCAGCTTCTACTGCAGGTCGGAAGGCTTCAGCACCGGCAACCGGATCAATAACCAAGGTTAGAATAATGTCAGGCTTAAGGGCCAGAGCTGTTTCTACATCGGTTTTTTGCTTGGTCGGATCCATGGCGGCATCGGTAGTCACCACCAATTCAATTCCCAATTCATTAAAAAGATCTTTAGCTCCCGCCATGAGAGCATTAGCAAAATCAGATGAGGTGTGCATCAAATAAGCTGCTTTGTAATTTCCTTCTTTTACTTTCTGTATTTCTTCTGGAGTCAAGGTGACATCGCTATACCAGGTGGGTTCTTCTCCCTGAGGACCCCGGGTTTCCATCAATACTTGTTCCTGAGCTACTGCCGTTCCTACCAACAAAGCCAACATGATTAGCATAACTAAACAACGAATAGAAATTATGGATTTTTTTCTCATAAAAACCCTCCTATAAAATTTTTTTAACCATGCAACCTAACTCATATTACGCAAAACGAATCAAAATAAATACTGGTTTCCTCACCTCCTTCGTTCATTTCCAAGATTTAATTGGTTTCTTCTTCAAAATAAGGAATGGTCGTAAACATCCCGAAACATTCACCAAGGGAGAGCAAACGGGAATATTCCACAACTATGGGATGGTCACAGCGGAGCACCAAAGAATAGGCTTTCCCGGTTGGCATAGTATATCCGCCAAATTCCTCAGGCCGATCAACTCGGAAATCAAACATTCGCTTAGCACTCAATTTGAGCACGATCCCTTCCACCGGTTCTTGATCCTTAAAATAAACCGTAACTCTTACTTTTACCTCAAAAGGATTGGTATTAAGAATCATGATTGCTTCGTGAGAATCCCACTTTCCTAATTCTTTATTGGGCAGTTCTCCATCTGGAATCACCCAAACTTTTTTCCCGATTGCCATAGAATTACCTCCTCTATTTTGAAAGGTTTTTATTGATTCAGTTCCTGAATATTTTGGACCATCTCAATATCTTGAATGGTGTTTTGTATACAAAGATGAATAGTTTCTATCTTGTGGTGGTTTCCATCATTGACTTTTAATAAACTTTTCACCAATGGTAAAAGATCCGTCAATTCTCTTCGGTAACTTTCTCTTCTCTCTTTGTCCAGATGCACGGTAAGATAAACTGGAAAAGGAGGATATTGACCGGTAAGAGAATCAAGAAAGAGCTCACCTGGCATCGCTCGATCTCGATATAATTTTGACCATTGAAATAGAGAATCGATCCCGTCGGAATAAAAATCTGGAACATTAGTCAGTCGATGGGGAGACCAATTGTTAAAAAAAGCTGACTCGGCATTGTGAAATAGTTCGACGAAGTTGCTTTTTTGCGTTGGATCTTTAATGTGGTATATCTCTTCGACCCCTTCCTCAATAATATCGAGAGGATTTTGATCGACATCCTGTAGAAAACGTCCTAAACAGAACAAATTCATCTCAGTACTGGGATTGATCAGAGGCCCCAAATACAATTCACATGATCGACTTCCATCTCGATATAGATTGCGAAGATGAGTGGTTGATCGCAAAATATAGGGAAGAAACCAGCGGTTTCGATCAAAGCGTTGGGGTGGATAAATCCAAAACCCACCCGATGTGCCATAGTCACATGGTAATCTATCAATAAAAACCGCTCGATCATTTTCATGAATAAACTGTCCATGATTACCGCCATCGATAAAAATATCAATATTCTTCCCTAAATCCAAAACCGATCCGCGTTCTTTCTCATTCATCCAATCTCCCCAAGGAAGATACCCGGAAGTATTCACCAGCAATTTTTTCTCAGGCCAACGGTTTCGAATATAAGCAGCAGTCAGACGGTTTATGCGGTTATAGTAATCAACATCACCTTCCTGAATGCATTTTTCACAGCGACAACGACCTTGATCAGCAGCTTCCAAATGATATCCGTCCACAATAAAGTTTTTCCCGATAAAATCAATCACTTTCTCCATCAGTTCTTGAGACTTAACTTGCGAGCCACATAAAGCCAAAGGGTTGGTCCCTCGAACTTCTGGATCGTTTTGAATAATCGTATCAAAACCCCAGCTATAGACTCCTAAACCATAAATCAGCTGTAAACCATTGGAATGAATGATATGAATTAGGCGGTCGACTTGACTTTTTCTCTCGGGGGTCAAAACGCTCTCAATGTCCATCGGCCAATCTCGATTGGTAAGCAGACCAAACAAATCGATATCGGTATAACCGGCTCTTTTTAAAAATTCCATGGTTTTTTGAAAATCGTTAATGGTTTGTTGATCAATTAATACACTAGGCCAGGCATCATCCAATATTGGTGTACTGCGAAAATCGTTTAACCAAACTCCAAAAGCAATCCGGTTTTGAAATGATTTTTTATTCATATCCCTACCCTGTCAATACTTTTCATTTAAAAACCATCAATATCCTAATCAGCGATTCTTCCCTTCAGTTTTTGATCCAAAAGAACCGCTCCGACTAAAACCACACCCTTTACAATACTTTGATAAAAGGAGTGTATTCCCATCAAATTGAGACCATTGGCAATAAAACCAACGATAAAAGCACCGATCAACATTCCAAATATCGACCCTTCTCCACCTTCGATACTAGTTCCACCTAATACCACAGCCACGATAACATCAAACTCGAAACCAGATCCGACCATGGCTTGGCCAACTCCTAAGCGGGAAGCCATTAAAGTACCCGAAAACCCTGTCAAAGTTCCAACCAGAAAATAAAGCAAGATGATAATTGAACCAACGTTGATTCCCGAAAGGAGCGCAGTTCTTTTATTTCCACCGATAGCAAATGTATAACGACCTAAGATGGTCTTGCTTTCGATAAAATAGAAAAGAAAAATGGTTAAAAACATTATAATAAAGATAATGGGTATTCCACCCAAATAACCTCGACCCAAAAGAGTAAAATTCTTTCCTAACCCCATGTGGATACTATTGCCACCGCTAATAACCAATGCCAAACCCCGAGCTGCATACATGGTACCTAAGGTGGCTATGATCGAAGGAATCCTCAATTTGATCACCATGAGTCCGTTTAAAAGACCGATTGCGCTTCCCACCAAAGTTGAAAGAATAATTGAAAACCATAGGGGAATCGATTGAGTTACAAAGAGGGCTGAGAGCATTCCGGTGAGACCCAATACACTTCCTATCGATAAATCAAAGTTACCAGATATCATGAGAGGAGTAACTGCACAACCAGTGATCACGACAAAAGCCACCTGTCGGGTTACGTTGTTGAGGTTGGTTACGGTTAAAAATGATTTGGATAGGAAAGAAAGCACAATAATAATCAGCAACAAAACGCCAAAAATAACCATTTTTTGCAAAAAGCCGCTACTCAGCTTAATTTTCATAATTAGTCCTCTTTCCACGGGTGATAATATATAGAATTTCTTCTGGATCCGCCTCTTGGTTCTTTATTTCCTTGACAATTTGGCCATCTCGGAGTAAATAAATGCGGTCACAGAGGTTAAATATCTCCGGATATTCTGAAGAAAAAACGATGATTGACTTCCCCTTCTCGGCTAAATTTCTTATAATACGATGAATTTCCTCCTTAGCTCCAATGTCTACTCCCCGGGTGGGTTCATCCATCATAAGAATATTCGACCCGGCATGCAGGTATTTTGAAACCACAACTTTCTGTTGATTCCCACCACTGAGGGTTGCTACTTTTTGTTCAATATGTTTTACTTTGATATTCATCGCATCAACATAATTTCTTGCTACCTCACGATCTTCTTGGCTACGTACGACTCCAAAATGGGAAAGAACCTTTAAATTGGTAATCGATATATTGGGTCGAACTGGAAGCTTCATAATTAATCCTTCGGTAAGCCGTTCTTCCGGTACCATGGATATCCCGCTCAACATAGCATCTCGAGGAAGATCAAACAGAACACTTTTTCCTTCAATCCGGATATCTCCGCTCAATACTCGGTCCAACCCAAAAAGAGCCAAGGCAATTTCAGTTTTCCCTGCCCCTCTCAAACCGTAAAATCCCAAAATCTCACCCTTAAATAGATTAAAGTTAACATTTTTAAGCTTATGAGTTGTCAGATTGCATACTTCCAATACCTTCTTTTGATAGTCAACCGGTCGCGGGACATATTTATCCACAGTCACTTTACCAATCATCATTCGGATCAATTCATCCCGATCAATATCCGCCACATTTTTTGTTTCAACAATTTCACCATCTCGAAATACTGTAACCACGTCTCCAATAGTAAAAATATCATCCAAAATGTGGCTGATATAAATTACGGTGATATTTTTCTCCTTCAAGGAACGAATAATGGCAAATAAACGTTTGGTTTCATTCTCTGAAACCGCTGCAGTTGGTTCATCCATAATTAAAAGGCTCGCATCCACGGCAATCGCTTTGACAATTTCAATAACTTGTTTTTCCGCAAAACTAAGCTGAGCTACTTTTTTCTTGAGTGGAATATCGGGAGCAAACTCTTTCATGAGCTGAAATACTTTTTCGGAAGGATCACTTCTTTGAATGACACCATAACGATTTGGTTCTCTGCCTAAAATGAGATTTTCTTCAACCGTGAGTTGGTTTACCACATTCAATTCTTGAAACAAAGTACTAATCCCCAAGTCCATCGCTTCCCGGATCGAGCGAGGCTTAAATTCTTTTCCATTAAAAAGGATTTCCCCTGAACTTCTGGTTTCAGCACAAGTCAATATCTTT
>MWBQ01000149.1 GCA_002069605.1 Candidatus Atribacteria bacterium ADurb.Bin276 | reverse complement strand
GAGAAATGGCACAAACAAAAATTGAGTGGGCTACTCACAGTTGGAATCCGGTTACCGGTTGTAGTCCGGTTTCAGATGGTTGCATTAACTGCTATGCAAAGCGCATGGCCAATAGATTAAAAGGTCGGTGTGGGTACGACAAGGACAATCCTTTCAAGGTTACGCTGCACCCGGACAGGCTAGAACAACCGCTACGCTGGAAAAAACCCCGGATGATATTTGTCTGCAGCATGGGGGATCTGTTTCATGAGGATGTGCCGGACGATTTTATAGACCAAATATTCGCTGTGATGGCACTTTGCACAGGGCACGCATTCTTGACTTTAACTAAGAGGCCGGAACGGATGAGGGGGTATATATGCGACTGGCAAACGCCTTTCAGAATAGCAAAGGCTATAGACGCGTTAATAGTAGATGAACAGATAAAACAGCTCAGGGAAGAGATTAGGCCTATATCAGGTTATCCAGGTTATTTTATATCTAATATGGGTACTAATTCACCCATCTTTAATACATAGGTTCCACCATTGTCACCCAATAAACTCGCTTCCAAAACTAAAGTTACCGCTTCTTGAGTGGTCATAAAATATCTTTTCATCGCTGGATCAGTGACGGTAAGAGGTAAACTTTTTTGCAATTGACTTTTCCAAACTTCTAAGACATTCCCCCGGCTTCCCAACACATTTCCAAACCGGACGACCACCATCTTAGAATCAAGCTTTGATTTTGCAACAGAGGATATCAAAATTTCAGCCATTTTTTTACTCAAACCCATCATATTCTCCGGTTCTACCGCTTTATCGGTAGAAATAGCCACAAACTTCTCTACTTTTTCTCCCATGGCTTCAATACAATTCAAGGTTCCAACTATGTTGGTAAGAAAAGCTTCTTCGTGATTGTCTTCCATAAGAGGAACATGCTTATAGGCTGCAGCATGAAAAATGAGATTGGGTTGGTAGGTTTCCACTATATTTCTTAAGCGTCCTAAATATCGAATATCGGCAACCAAAGGATGAACCTGAGTTAAATTACTAAGTTCATTGTTGAGGTCAAAAATGCCGGTTTCGTTGTTATCCAACAATATGAGCTCAACTCCACTAATCGCTAACTGCCGGCTGATTTCGCTTCCAATCGAACCACAAGCGCCGGTAATTAATATCCGTTTCCCAGAAAAGTTAGCAGCAACTTTCTGCATATCAAAAAAAACCGGATCACGGGAAAGGAGGTCTTCCATTTTAAATGGCCGCAAGATGTCAAATGATATCTTTTTCCCAATTAATTCATATATCCCTGGCATGACTAAGGTCTCAATTGCCAACGGAGAAACTAAACCGTAAACCTTCTGAATGATTTTTCTTCCAGCACTGGGAATGGCCACAACAACCGTTTCAATATTTTTCTTCTTGACAATCTCAGGAAGTTTATCGATTTTTCCTAATACCCGTATCCCATGGAGATGGGAATTTATCTTTCTGGCATCGTCATCAACAAAACCGACCACTCGATAACCCAGCTCAATATGTCGATTGATTTCCCGGTAGATTTTCTCTCCGGCATCACCAGCTCCAACTATCAAAGCTTTTTTGGTATCCTTTTTTAATATACTAAGCGACCTTTCAGAATAATATCCAATAATAAAACGAGGGATCAGCATGATCCCAAAGCTAATTATTGGCATTAAAAGAAAAACTGAGCGGGGAAAGTTTCCGCGAAAAAAAAGAAGCATACCAGCAATAAAAAAGGCGGTTTCTAAGAGGACGACCTTAATAAGTTGAATAATTTCCCTGAAACTCGTGTATCTCCATATCTGCCGGTAGGTTTGATAGTAAAAAATAAAAAATAAACCGAGAATACTATTAACCAATGTTCCCCAGAAAAGCGTTTCCTGGTAACGGTTAATAACTGTATAGATATTGAGATCCAGACGCAACCAAAGCGCTATTATCGTGGCTAAGAAAAAAGCTAAAAAATCAATGATAAATTTTATTCTAGTCGAAAACATATTTCAAATCTTTCCTTAGTAAAATTTTATTTAAATCTCAAACAATCATTTCTATTTCTCAATATATATTAAAAAACTGCTGCCAACAACTTCCATTGCAAGTAAAAAGAAGCTCCTTTATCTATCCTGTAAATACAATATTTTACCTATCCAACCCATTCAGTCATTCCGCGATATCTCTCCGGTGAAGAGGAATTATTTAGTCGTCATTGCGAGGAACGTAGTGACGTGGCAATCTCTTAAGAACAATTCTTTTTATTATTTCTTTTGTAAATAAAAACCCAAGAGCTTGATTTATCAAGCTCCTACCAAAGAACTAAACTGAAAGAAATAAGCGCAGAAATCCTTTTATCCTTTCTTATACTGCTTCATCTTATCTAAAAATTCAACAAAAAAGGCCATAAATATTGCCAAGAAAAGCCCAGCTACTGCTGCCACTGCCAAAATAAGTTTAGCTGAAGTACCTTTCGTGGTTTCAGAAGGTGGAATTGCTTGAGAAAGCAAAGTTACATTAGTATCTTCTGTCCAAGCTGAAGTCAAAGTTTTTATTTCATCCAATTTTCTAAAAGATGTTTGGTAATTATTAAAATAAACTTCATACTGTTTCTCAAGAGTTCCCAATTCTTTTTCAAGTTTAAGTAACTGTGTCTGCTTTTCTAAAATCTTCTTATGAAGGTCATCAATGATTCCCGATTCCTTGGGTGTCTCTTTCCTTCTCAAATCACCAGCTAAGCAAATTTCCAGATCAGCAAGCTTTCTGGATAGTTCTATGTAATTTTGGTTCAACTCCTGACTTATAATTGAAAAAGACATAGGTTCAATTGGTCCTTCGGTAGATAATAAATACCCCATAATAATCGGTTCGTTTAAAATCGATTTTTTGATTTCAATAAATTGGCTTTCTTTCTCAAGACTTTCTTTGGTTTTTTGAATCTCAACTTCCTGGACTTTAACTATAAAATCTAAATCAACCAGTGTTTTTTGGTAATCAAGATATTGTTCGGTCAATTTATCTATCTCTTTTTGAATGACGATACGATCCATATTCTTTTCCTTTATCAATTCTATCTCTTGCGAAATCAAGTCAAGATCTTTTTTATCGGCATCCACTCGGATGGTTACCAGTTCAATTATTTTATTGAACTGATCTTGAATGGAATCATTTAATGCCTCCGTAAAAAGAATTGCCCAGTTATTCGCTATTTCAGCTGCTCGTTCAGGGTTTTTATCCTTAACTGTTAATTTCATCAGATTAGTTTTTTCAGAATATTCGGCTTTTAGCTTTTTACTCAAACTCTGAACAGTGTAATTTTCTGATGGGTCCAAATTTCCTATCAATTTCTCGATAATCACAATACTTGTAGCTATTGTCATATAAGTTTCATTGGTAAATTGGGGATAGGATATAGTTGCATTCAGCAAGTTTTCATAAGCATCCTCTGATTGCACAATCCCTGTCAAGCTAACC
>MWBQ01000148.1 GCA_002069605.1 Candidatus Atribacteria bacterium ADurb.Bin276 | reverse complement strand
TATCCCACTCTTTCAAGAATTTCTGGACCATCGTTTTTAGGGTTGTTAACTAATTTTGATATGGGATAGGCTTGCATTTTATTTTCGGGATAGGGCGCTAAAAGCGGAATAATTTGAGATATATCAGTAGATGGATAAAGCCATATATCGTAAACACTCTCAGGCATAATAACTGGCATACGGTCATGGATTAGGCGGACCAGTTCATTTGCTTCAGTGGTTAATATGGTAAATGTTTCCAAGAAATTATTATCGTGTACCCATCGCTCCCATAATCCTGCAAAAGCAAAGGTTTTCATTTCTTTCATTCCAATAAAATAGGGATTTTTGGTAGTTCCTTCCCGTTTCCATTCAAAAAAACCACTGGCGGGTATCAGCGCTCTTCTCCTCTGGAAGGCGCTGCGAAACGAGGGTTTTTCTTGAATGGTCTCGGAACGGGCGTTAATCATTCGGTCTCCGATAGAAGGATCTTTGGCCCAGGAAGGTACTAATCCCCATTTCATGCTGGATAGCTTTTTCTTATTATCCTTTTCCAAATAAGTGATTACCGGCACGGTTTGACTAGGAGCAATATTATACCGGGGGTTGAACTCTTCATCCAATCTCAACCCAAAAATTTTTTCTAATTCTGCCGGTGTAATAATCAAGGCAAATCGTCCACACATATAATTATTATACCGAAGCTTTAAAATATATAAAAGGGATATGCCGCTATACCAAGTAACCAAACCTCTTTATCTTGACCTCCTCCCCTGGCTTTCCATCATTTCCAAGTTTGCAAAAAAATGAAAATATGGCACAATAATAAATATCAATATAATAGGAGGGACATAAATGTTTAAAAAGCTCTCAATTTTTTCGCTTCTTTTAGTGTTGGTTTTAGTTATGGGAACGGTGGTTTTTGCTCAGGAAAAAGAAGTTGGAGAATTGTATTTTCGCTTTGTAACCCACGGAGGAGACGATCCCTTTTGGGCGGTAGTCGTCAAGGGAGCCCAGGATGCAGCTAAACTACTCAACTGCAAGGTGGATTTCGATTTGGTTGGTGGAGACCTTGCCCTGCAACAAAAAAGAATGCAAGAAGCAATCGCTATGAATGTCGATGGAATTGCCCTAGTTATTAATGATGATACGGTTTGGGATAAATTAGTGGTAGATGCTTTAGCCAAGGGTATTCCAGTAGTAGCCATCGATAATGACGATACCGAGGGTGATAGAGGAAACTCGCGCTTAACTTATATTGGGCAGGATGAATTCAAAGCTGGTTATGATTTGGCAATGCGGCTCTTTGAGGAAGGGAAAAAGAAAGGATTAGACCTCAGCCAAGCTCATGTAGCGATGTCAGTTGAAGTTCCAGGAGCGATGTATGGTGTTGTTCGTTCCGATGGTGTTAAAAAAGCTATGGAAGAATTCGGTATCACTTCATCGGAGATCATCGATGCCGGTGGTTTGGAAATGACTACCGTTGAGCAAAGACTGACCTCTTATCTCATTTCCCATCCTGAAGCAACCTTTATAATCGGCTTGGGCGGAATTGTAACCGATCGATTAACCGATGCCCTGAAAGCGGTTGGAAGACAGCCTGGTGAAGTTATCGCTGGAGGTTTCGATATGACTCCGGGAACGCTGGTTGGATTAAAAGAAGGTTACATGACCGCTGCGATTGATTCACAGCAATATCTAGCTGGTTTCTACGGGGTGTTGGTCCTCTATCATTACAAACTTTACGGTTTCCTTCCAACCGTGAAAACCGGTGGATTCCTGATCGATAGCCCGGAAAAAATTGAACAAATTGAGGTTCTTTCTAAAGATTATATCCGGTAAATACTTAATCATTGCAAAAAACCGCGGTTTAAGAAAGGTTTCCCCCTTAACCGCGGTTTTTTTTATTTATTGATTATTGGGAAGGTTTTCCCACCGCCATCAATACAACTGGTTCAATGTTTTCTTCATTCAGAACCTCGATTATTTTTTCTTGGTAGTACATACCAATAACATAGCTTCCCAATCCACGATCTACGGCCATCAAACTGATATTTTGAACCACCTCACCGGCTTCAAAGTAAGCGAATTTATCATTCATTCGGGAAGACTTATCCCGATGAAAAACGATTAAAAAAACCATCGATGCATTCTGCACTGCTCTTTGATTGGTTATTTTGGTTAATGCCTCAGTCACATTGACGCTTGGAATTTCTTGGAGGGCATGTTTTTCCGGCAAGTACAGGTAAATATTGGATGGGAGGTTTTCAACCTGTAAGGCAAATACATACACATCGATGGGATAGATTCCCATGGCTGAAGGAATGGTTCGGGTAGCATGAGAAACGCTATCAACCTGGGGGCTTTTTATTCCACTTCCCGCCCAGAGAACCAGAGCCAGATCCTTCAGCGCTACTGGTTCAGTTGCATACTGTCTTTCCGCCTTTCGTTCAATTATGGCTGAGATCAAATCATTATCATTGTACTCAATCTGGGGAAGAGTGACGAGCTCATTTCCATTTGCTAAAAAGCTCATGAACATCACCAACAAGGCCATCAAGGAAATTATCCAGACAAAAGAGATAAGTTTGGTTCTTGGATACACCATAGTTAAACCTCCTGTGATTTTAAATCAATCAGATTTATTGATAATTCTTCCATTGAGATCAACTGGAACCGCACCATTAGCGATAAATAAACGATTGGCGCTTTTTTCATTTTCTTCGGGATATCTGACAAAAAAGGTTTTATTTTGCCTCAATCCTCTCAGGATCCACCTCCATATTTGCCTTTTCTCAAGAGCGTCAGCAATGTAGATGTCCTTAGCCAATCCATATTGTAACAAATCCCGCTGCAAAGCCCATTTCTTCCCGTTATTGTTTTTTGGAAAGATAGTGCTGAGGAATAGCACTTGGTCATTTATGAGATATTGATCGAAATCATCCAGCGGTCTTTTTAAAGAAAGCACTCCCTGGTCCAAAATGACTAAAGATCGCCCTCCAAATTGGAGACATAAATTGAGAATATAACGATGATAACCAGGTTCAATACTGGTTATCATCGTTATCTCTTCTTGAACGAAACGGCGTATGAGATTCTGAATAAATATGAGCCCGTTTCCAGAACCGCGGTTCGAACCTAAAATACACGCTGTTGGCGTATTAAAAAGATCGACATTCCCTTTGGTATAAAAGAGAGTCGGAGCATGAGATTTTCCCAGCTTTTCTCGTAAATGCGCAGAATAAAACCGAGAATGAACTGGTATGATATCAAAGCCTTGTTCAGAGATTTTTTGGGTAATAGTCAAATAATAAGGGAGTTTTTCTTGTATCGATTGAAGGCTTGTTATTTCTTCCCGGGAAAGATGAAAAAGACTCTCCCATTCTTCAGGTTTCAAAGTAAAAAAGTCATGAAAAGCAAAATGGTTCCTCAATAATCGGTCAAAAAAATCATTGATTTTTTCTCTGCTCCAATTTGTAAGGTGAGCAATTGCCACCCAATAGGCAGCTTCTTGAGAAAGAACAATCATATCAATGACCTCGTTTTTTTATTATAATAATTGTCTGCCTCTTTTTTCTTTAGAAATAGTGTAATTTCTTAAATCCTCGAATGCTGGCTCGATAATTCTCTTCGCTCATTCCAATCGAATGATATTCTTCAGCATAACCAATCAACCCTCCATTGAACCTCCCCAGGTGTTCAAATAAGTATTCAGTATATTGTTCTATTTCTTGAGGGTTTCCAGATATACCAGTAGTTTGATAACTCACTGGACAACAAAAACAAACCTTCCCTCCAAAATCTCTTCCTAACTTCGGAATCTCATAGAGATTCGGTTGGCTGATATTGAGAATATCGACTCCAATCTCGATAAAATCTGAAATGATTGGGTAAATATATCCACAAGAATGGAAATAGACATACATTCCTTGCTGATGAACTAAATCAAACTGTTTTCGGTATCGTGGTTTGAATATTTTCCTCCAATGATCAGGAGAAACCATCAAACCATTTTGTGAGCCCCAATCATCCAAAAAAGCGATAGCATCCACATCAAAATACGAGGTTTCTCTTATCAGACTTTCTTCAAAATTAAATACCACATCGATCAATCGTTCCAACTGCTGCGATTTAGTCGATAAATGAATCAACACCTCTTCAAAGTGAGCTAAAAAAGTCATCGTGGTAAAACCCGACAAAGCCAAACTGGCCATGAGAAATTTCTCCGGATAAGTCTCTTTCTTTTTTAAGAGTTCATCAAATCGACCGGGTAAGTCTAAGGATGGTGGTTTAAGTTTATCAATTTCGTTCCAATCTTTTATCAAGGGCTCTCGCGGTTGGCCCATGGTCTCATCTTTTCTCGACCAATAAAATCCCCATTCTGAATAGTCTCGATTTTCTCCTAAAAAATGTTTCTGAATTTCACCGTAGACAATATCCGATTGATCAAAGTTTTGGTTCCAGATGATTAAAGGAACATAGTCGGGATGATCTCTTCGTATAGCTCGAACAACTTGATCCCTCATTAAAATTCAACTCCTTCGGAATAAAATAACCTTACCCTTTAACTCGATCTTCGCATCCAGCCGGGATAATGCAAAGAAAAGTAAATTTTTGTTGAGGGAGGTTTTGGACTAAGTGC
>MWBQ01000147.1 GCA_002069605.1 Candidatus Atribacteria bacterium ADurb.Bin276 | reverse complement strand
AGACTTACTCGATTTGTGGGAACATCAAAATAAAGTTAAATTAACCGTCAATATGAATAACTTGTTCCACCAATTAATCGAGTTTCAAAATAAATATGAATTGACTGCGGTTTTGATATCCGGTGACGCAACACTCTTTAGCTTATTGAATAATTTTCACTTTCCGCTCAATATCGAAGTTATCCCAGGAATCAGTAGTTTTCAGTACTTTTGCAGTCGTTTAAAAATAAACTGGAACACTCTCAAAATTATCAATTTGCATGGAAACAAAAAACTCTCACCGTTCATTCTGGCTTTGGAACAAGGGTATGAAATGATGGTTTTTACCGGTGGCCTTCATTCGGCAACCGATCTTCTAAAAATTGCCGCTTTAGTTTCTCCCAACCGGAGGGGAACGTTGGGTGTCAACCTGTCTCTTCCGGGGGAATTCATCCAATCGGGTACTGTTCAAGAACTCTGCAGTACTCACCTTTCCCAAAGCGATCTTGCCCTCATTTACCTTTCCCCGGGAGAGAGAAAAGGGATCGGTTTTTTTGAGGACGAGGATTATATTCGCACCAATATCCCTTTTTCAAAAAAAGAGACCCGAATGATGGTTTGTTCATTACTGGAGCTCTCACCAGCCATGACTGTACTGGAAATAGGTGGCGGTTCAGGTGGCATTACCATTGATATTGCTCGACGGATATCCGAAGGTATTTTATTTTCTCTGGAAAAAAATCAAGAAGCCTGTCAGCTCATCCAGCAAAACTGTGAGCGTTTTAGGATTGATAATGTTCAATGTATCCATAGTACAGCACCGAACGACATTCCCCAAAAGCTCTTCGATCGCATTTTTATTGGAGGAAGTGGAGGTTCTCTTTCCTCGATTATCGATAATAGTTCTAAAGTATTAAAAAAAGGAGGAATCTTGGTTATGACTGCTCTATCTCTTTTGCATGTGACTGAGGGGATAAATCTGATAAAAAATAATCCTTTTCAGTCTTTATCGATTTTTCAGCAAAGTATATCCCGGATTGATCCCAATGATAAAAACTTGATGATGAAATCGCTCAATCCCATTTTTTTTATCAAGGCAGTTAAATCATGACCCCGGTCTATTTTGTCGGAGCAGGACCAGGAGATCCTGAACTCATAACCCTAAAAGGGAAAAAGCTTTTAGAAAAAGCCGATTGTGTTATCTATGCCGGTTCTTTGATAAACCATGGCATTCTAAAAGTATGTTCTCCTCAGACGAAATTAGTTGACAGCTCAACCCATACGCTCGAAGAAATCATCGATTATATGGTCCAAGAAGTCGCTCAAAATCACCTTGTTATTCGACTTCATTCGGGAGACCCTTCCCTTTATGGAGCAATCCAGGAACAAATGAATGAATTAGATAACCGCGGCATCAGCTATCAAGTCATACCCGGTGTGTCTTCGGTCGGTGCAGTAGCTTCCAGGATTAAAAAAGAATACACTCTTCCCCATGGGACTCAAACTCTGATCATTACTCGAATGGGCGGGCAAACTCCTGTACCAGAAAGCGAACAGCTTTCAACCCTGGCAGCTCATCGAACCTCGATGGTCATCCTCCTCAGCATTGGATTTATCGATCAGGTGGTTGAAGAATTATCAAAAATATATCCAATAGAGACCCCAATAATCTGTGCTTATCGAGTAACCTGGCCGGATGAACGTATTATTCAGAGCACCTTGGAAAATATTTCTCAAGCAGTGAAAGAGGCTGGGATCCACCGCTCTGCAACGCTCCTGATTGGACCTTTTTTAAATCATTCGGAGCACTATCGATCATATCTTTATGGAGATTGGATAAATGAAAACCGTCATCTTCCCTTTTCATAAACACTATGCCCTCTTGGCAAAAAATATTGCCGATTTGAATTTTTTGCAACCAGTGCAATTCGTCGAAGGTTGGAAAAACTCCCAAAAAAACCTTCAGAAAAAATGGGAAACTGATGTCGTCTTAATTTTTATAGGAAGCCTTGGAATTGCTACTCGATTGACCGCGCCCTTTCTCAAAAACAAACGGACCGATCCAGGAATCATCGTCATTGATGGAGCTGCCAAGTTCTGTATCGTGGTGAACGGAGGCCATTCCCGTTCCATGAATACCCTCTGCCGTTTAATTGCTGAGCAGCTTCAACTCATACCGGTGATTACGACTGGAACCGAGGCCTGCGGTTATCTCAGTCCAGAAGAGATCGCCGAACGATTGGATTGCCAAATTGAAGATCCTCATTATCTTCTAAAAACCATTCAAAGTCGTCTGATAGAGGGCGAAATTATTCCCTTTTGTTTTGATGAATCCTTTTCGCCACCTTATTTCCCCGGTTACCAAATTCAATCATCTCATCACCAATTTCCCCAAGAACCCTTTTTATATCTAACCGACCGGATTTCTTTTTGCCCAAAAGCGGTTTTTGTGCGACCTCGCTCTTTAGTAATCGGAACTGGATTTCGAAAACAGTTTTCCCTCGAAAAATTTGAAGAGTTTTACCATGATTTTATTGAAAAAAATAAATATTCCCACCTTTCGGTAGCTGAGGTCCTCACTCTTGACCGAAAAGTTCCTTCGCTTCTCCCCTTGGTTCAAAGTAAGTCAATCAAAATTACCGGATATTCACTAGATCAATTAAAGAATGTTACCGGGGATTTTCATTCTCCTTGTGCCCAAAAACATTTAAAAATTCCCGGTTTATCTGAACCGTCGTTGATTATTCGTGGTGCTGAGATTTTAGTGGGAAAAACCGTCTATCCCGATATGACCTTTGCTTTGGGACGACTCCCTTGGAAACCTCAGGGAAGTTTAACGTTTATTGGAATCGGACCCGGTCAGCCCAACCTGATGACTATCCAAGCCATACAAGCTCTTGAAGAAAGTGACTTGATCATTGGGTATGAAACCTATTTAAAAATGGTGCCATTTCGTTATCAAAACCGCATCCTATCGATTTGTACCAAGATGGGGGAAGAAATCCAGCGGGTAAAAAAAGCAATTGAATTGGTTAAAAAAGGAAATCGGGTAGCGGTAATCAGCAGTGGCGATTCAGGGGTGTTTGGAATGACAGCTCCGGGGGTGGAACTGGCAATCCAAGAAAACATTCCATGGCGCATCGTTCCCGGAATTACTGCAGCCTTGTGGGGAGCTTCTCTGATTGGATCACCGTTGGTTAATGGTTTTTGTGTTATCAGTCTGAGTGATTACTTAATTGGATGGGATAGCATTATCACCAATCTTCAGCTCCTTGCTCAAACTGAGCTTCCAATCGTAGTCTATAACTTAGTTAAAAAGGATCGTTCTCAAAAAATTGAAGAGCTGGTTGATATCGTTCAACAAAATCGCGGATTAGAAACCAACGTGGCCATCATTAAAAAAGATGGGACCAAGGAATTCGTCCAGCTCCAACAACTAATTCATTCCAATCTTGACATGAACACGCTGTTGATTATTGGAGGGCTAAGAAACAAACGCCTTGGAGAATATCTCATTACTGATAGGGGGTATACTCTTTGAAACTGTCTGTGGTTGGTCTCGGTCCTGGAGATCCTGAACTGGTTACCGTGAAAGCAAAGAAGGTTATTGAAAGCAGCCGATTGATTTTTGTCCCTTCGATGAAAAGTGATTTATCCAGTCGAGCTTATCATACTGCTCTTCCCTACATCTCAAAAAGTACCTCAATTGTTCCGTTGTATTTTCCTTATTTCTCCAATCCTCGATTTTCAGAAATTATCCAATCGAATGTTGATTCGATGATGACCAAGTTAAAACTTTACGATCAAGCGGCTTTTCTCATTATTGGAGATCATTTTTTATATTCCAGTTATTTTCAGCTCCATCAATTTTTGCAAGAACAATATCCTGAAATTAAAATTGATATTATTCCTGGTTTAAGTGCTTATCAATTAGCTCTATCTCACCTTCAGATTCCGGCAGTGGGAAAAAACCAAGCCTTATCAGTTATTACCGGTGAGGCAAACCATGAAATGATAGCTTTGTTTTTAGATTTAAGCGATACTGTGATTATTTATAAAATCAATCAAATTTCAAATTTAGCTGAATTAGAATTGCTAACCAGAGAGTTTTCAGTTCGAAAGATCTGTTGCGAAATAGGAACCGATCAAGAAATGATTCAGGATTTAAATCATAAAACCGCATACGAACACTATGGATATTTCTCAAGTATCATTTTAAAGAAAACCAAACAATAAAATTTTTTCAATAATAGATCATTTTTCCTTGCAAAATTAAATTATTTAAACTAAGATTCATACCAGTAGACAATTGAATAGCATTCTTCCACGGGAGACTGGGAAACCGGTGAAAATCCGGTGCGGTCCCGCCACTGTAAGAAGGAACGAAAGGTTCAAAAAACCACTGGCGAATAAAGCTGGGAAGGAGAACCGAGTAGGATGCGCCTTCAAGTCAGGATACCAACCCGAGGAATCAGGGATATTTCGGCTTTTGCGAGAGACAAAAGGCGATTTATTTTTTTGCTTGATCCCCCGGGTGAAGAAAATACAGCTTTTCAAAATTCATAAGGGAGGTCA
>MWBQ01000146.1 GCA_002069605.1 Candidatus Atribacteria bacterium ADurb.Bin276 | reverse complement strand
GAGCCACTTCTTTAATCGAGGGCATTCTTTGTCTCCTCTATTTGAAAACGTTTTCTATAATCTATAACTATATGCAAAATAATATAACATAATTTAATTATTGACAAACAAATTTAAATTTGTTAACGTTTTCTATACATTCATCTTGAAATAGTTATAAATAATTAATATTGAAATTTTATCATCTTTTGAATTATACGATAACGGAGAAGTTGAGAAACTAAAATTAAAAAAAATAATAAATAAAAATAACTCAAAAACTTCACATCCTACGACAACCCCAAAGGGGATTGCAGAACTAGAATACAAAATGAAACCATAAAACCATGAAGCGATATGATATGAAGGTTTTCTTTTTTAAAGTAAGGAAAAGGCATATAACTGACAAAAAGGATAGAAGTTTATGCCAGTAGGTAGCACCAGAAGAATATGATAATGCCTATCTAAATCCGTCGTTGTGAGGAGTTCAACCGTTCATTGGTTGAACGACGTGGCCATCTCATTCACCCACTCCGTCATTCTGAGGAGCATATTATGCGACGTGAGAATCTCATCCTTTAGGGTATTTTAAAAACAAAGAAATATAAAAGATGAGATCCTAACGGTTTCTAAAAGCGAAACCTCAGGATGACAACTTTTTTAAATTCTTTTGTAGGGGCTTGGTTTAACATTCCCGTAATTTTTCATGATAAACCCTCATACTACCTAGCAGCAACAGATGAGGATGAAAATGAATTACCCCCTCACCTTAATCCTCTCCCACCAGGGGAGAGGAAAAAAGAAAGAAGCCTCCCGCGAAGGGGCGAGGGGGGAGAAATTAATAAAAGGATTAAATAGTTCCTTCTCCCTTGATGGGAGAAGGTGAGGATGAGGGTGAAAGTCCAGGATGAGATCCTGGTTGGTTGCTCAATATGAGTTACCTATAAAAAATCATTCCTATATTTTCAGGATAGAATAAAAATAAGCTCTATCCATATGGATTAGTGTAAACTTATCACTTCCAAGGGAAAAAATGGATTTTTAAAATTAAAATTATAAAAAGACTATACAGATTTGGTTCTATTAAAATCGCACCGGTAAGGAGATAGGAGGATTGGAGTGGTAGACGAGTACATACTGGAAATGAAAGGAATTTCAAAGGCATTCCCGGGAGTACAGGCATTAAAAAGAGTCGACTTTAATCTTCAGAGGGGAGAAGTTCATGCTTTGGTAGGTGAAAACGGGGCAGGGAAGTCAACTCTTGTAAAAATTTTATCCGGCGTTTATAAAAAAGATGAAGGTGATATAGTTTTAAACAGAACAAAAGTAGAAATTGGTACTCCTCAAGTAGCCCGCGAACTTGGAATAGCAACCATCTATCAAGAATTAGCCATGGTACCGCAGCTTAGTGTTGCCGAGAATATATTTCTGGGAAGGCCAATTTTTGGTAAATTTCATTTTATTAATCGTGCAGCTATGGAAGAAAAGGCTAAAGTTTTGCTTGAGAGCCTGGGTGTTTCTATTCAACCGTCTAAATTGGTAGAGGATTTATCCATCGGACAGAGGCAGTTAGTCGAGATAGCTAAAGCATTGTCATTAGACGCCAAGATAATAGTTATGGATGAACCTACCTCCAGTTTATCACAAACAGAAACAGAATATTTATTTAAAGTGATTGATCGACTCAAAAGTAATGGTATTTCGATAGTTTATATATCTCATCGCTTTGAAGAGATTTTAAACGTCGCAGATAGAATTTCCGTGATTCGGGATGGAAATAATGTGGGTACTCTTTCAGGCGAAAGTGCCACCCATGAAAAGATCATTGAGTTAATGGTAGGGAGAAAAATCGAGGAATTTTATGTAAAAGTGAATGTCGAGCGCGGTGAGCCAATTTTTAGTGTAGAAAACCTCTGGCGTAAGGGTGTCTTTTACGATATCAGTTTTGCAGTTAGAGAGGGAGAGATTCTTGGTATAACTGGTTTGGTAGGAGCCGGGAAAAGTGAGGTTGTCCGGTCTATCTTTGGATTGGATCCCTTTGATGGTGGAAAGATTCTGTTTAATAACCAAGAAATATTTATTAAAAGCCCGATTAATGCCCGTCATTTAGGGATAGGATTTCTACCTGAAACACGCAAAGAAGAAGGCTTAATGTTACCCCTTTCAGTTCGTAGGAATATCTCGATAACCATCCTCGATTCCCTATGTAAATGGGGATTAATCAATAACCTCAACGAAGTACAGCTCGTGGAGAATTATGTCAAAACCTTGAAAGTAAAAACTCCAACTATAGAGGAAATCACGGTAAATCTGAGCGGTGGTAATCAACAGAAGGTAGCCATTGCTAAATGGTTGGGAATCATGCCAAAATTGCTCATTTTGGATGAACCTACCAAGGGGATTGACGTTGGTGCTAAATCAGAAATATATGCCCTCATTTCCGAATTGGTTAAAAATAAAGTTGGGATTATTTTAGTCTCTTCAGATCTCGATGAGGTAATGGCCATTTCTGATAGTCTCATCGTTATGCATGAAGGTATTATTACCGGACACTTTAAGACCAAAGAAGTATCGAAAATAGAGGTTTTAAGTGCAGCTACTGGCTTTAATAACACACAAACATCCATTTTCTCCGGCACAGCGACCAGGTGAGGTAAATCATGATTCAAACCACTTATCAAGAAACCAAGAAAATATCCGGATTGAGGGTTCTTATCGATATTTTAAAACGCCATGGAATATTTGTTGCATTAATAGCCTTATTTATTGTCGGTTCATTGATTTCTGATGTTTTTTTAAGTTCTCGAAATATTTTTAACATTCTAAGACAATCTTCAATCGTTGGTATTATGGCCATTGGCATGACATTTGTGCTCATTGGGGGCGATATAGATTTATCAGTAGGATCTACTCTTTCCTTATGTATGGTCTTAGCGATAGGATTACAACAACAAGGATTGGCACTGAGTATTTTAATAGTTCTTATGGTTGGAATATTGGCAGGATTACTCAATGGATTGCTCGTTGGTTTATTTAAAGCAAATGCCTTCATTGTTACCCTCGGTACTATGAGTATTATACAAGCCATAGCCCTTATTTATTCCAAAGGATATCACATGCTTGGAGATCCAGAAAGCGCTTTTTCGATAATCGGGCGTGGAATGATAGGACCAGTTCCCATACCGGTAATTATCTTCGTAACCTTTGGCATTATATTTCACATCATACTGAGCAACTCAAAATTTGGTTATTCAGTATATGCTACTGGTGGTAATGCTAAGGCAGCTTGGGCATCAGGTATTCATACTGGTTTGACGAAGCTCGTCACGTTTGTTTTAACCGGCTTTACAGCTGCAGTGGGAGCACTGGTCATGAGTTCCCGTTTGGCAAGCGCCCAACCATCAGCCGGACAGGGTTATGAACTTGACGTTATCGCAGCAGTCATTCTTGGAGGTACCAGTCTCTTGGGCGGACGAGGAAGTATCTTTCGTACAGTTGTCGGTGCCCTTTTCTTTGCAGTGTTCAGTAATCTTATGATTCTGCTCAATGTGGCTTATCCATTTCAGCTGGTTATTAAAGGAGCTATTATTATTTGCGCTGTTTGGGCCGATATCATTGGAAGGAGGGCTCTTCAGCAATGAACTTTCTTAAATTATTCGCAAAACATCGAGTGTGGTTTATTCTCCTTGGAATATTGGTTGTAACTATTTTAATGAGTCCCAATTTTTTAACGGTTAGGAACATCTCAAATGTACTTCTGCAAACATCAATCAACGGCATTATCGCTTTAGGAATGACATTTCTTCTGATTTCAGGTGATTTTGATTTATCGGTAGGTTCAGTAATGGCTTTATCTGCCGCTCTGGCAATTGGTTTACAATCACGGGGAATATTAACAGCGTGCATAATAGCTGTCGTTTTGGGTTCAGCCATTGGGCTGCTTAATGGATTTCTTGTAACGAAAGCAAAAATTAACGCTTTTATTGTTACCTTGGGCACCATGACCATGGTCCGAGGAATCGTATTGGCCTATACCAACCAAAGGCCAATTTCTGGAACCAATTCTTCTTTTTTGAATCTATCTGGAAGTTCTTGGTTAGGTATCCCTATTCCCGCCTTTATTTTCTTTGCCGGAGTTATCGTTTCTCATATCATCCTAACCTATAATTCCCTTGGCAGGAACTGCTTTGCTATAGGCGGTAACCGAGAAGCAAGTATTTTTTCCGGGATACGAGTCGATCGCCACAGAATCATCTACTTTACAATTTGTAGTTTTACTGCTGCGATTGCTGGTATAGTGCTGGCCTCGAGGTTAAATACTGCCAGCCCAGTATATGGACAGGATACAGCTATAATGGTGGTAGCTGCTGTATTGTTAGGAGGTACAAGTCTCGCTGGTGGATCTGGGAGTGTCATTCAAACCTTAGCGGGTGTCATGATCATTGGAGTGTTAAATAATAGCTTAAATCTAATGAATGTTTTCTCCTATTATCAAGGTTTAATTATAGGCATAATTTTAGTCGTAGTAACTATTCTCGATAGCTATTATGCTAAAAAGCGCAAATTCGAGGCGCAAATTATTGCCAAGCGTTTAGAATTTAAAAAGGAACTGAATAAAGGAACATGAAAGTGAGGTGAAGTATTTGGGGGATACATTAAAAGAATGGGGGG
>MWBQ01000145.1 GCA_002069605.1 Candidatus Atribacteria bacterium ADurb.Bin276 | reverse complement strand
CTTTTTTGTTTGTTCAAATTTCACTCGATTCTATATTTTCAAAATAGATAATAAAAAAAGGTTATTCAATCATCCGTTTCAAATCTATAAAGGCTGATGAGGGGGGCATTCTTTTGAACAGGATGTTTAAGGAAATTAAAGAACAACCTGAATTGATTAGAAAAATATCAAAAAAATACCTTATTGATGGCAAATTATTCAGCTGGAAAGCACCGAAAAAAGGAAAAATCATAATAACTGGCATGGGAAGTTCTTTGTTTGCTGCTTATCCAGCCTATCTAAGACTTTTAGACCATGGTTATCCCGTTGTCTGGATTGATGCATCTGAGTTGTTGCACTATGGGTTAAATAGTATAAATAAAGAAGATACTCTTATCAGCATATCTCAATCAGGTGAATCATTTGAAGTTGTTGAAGTTATTAAGAGATGTCCAAATAATGATCAGATTATTGGTTTTACAGCGCAAATAAAGAGTACGATGGGTAAGTTGTGTGCGGAAACCATTGATATTCTTTCGGGCACGGAAGAGTCAATAACCTCTACCAAAGCACACACTGCGACCTTAGCGCTTTTGAATCTCTTGTCATTATCTTGGATAAGTACACAAAATGAAATAAACGGATTACGTTCTTTATTGGATCAACTTGCTGATGAGATCGAAGAAGTAATTGAAAATTCGGAGAGCTGGTGTAATGACCTACTTGATGAATTGGATATCATCCAACCATCGCATCATAAGGTAATCATCGCCCGCGGGCCAGCTCTGAGTTCGGCTTGGCATGGGAATCTATGCTTTTCGGAATGTGCAAAGGAGCTTTTTGCCGTTTTTTCCGCGGGTCAATTTCGTCATGGACCTTATGAACTTGCTGTCAATCCTTTGCTGGCTATAATTCTTTCTCTTCATGGCAAAACGCAAAAACTTACCTCTTCTCTTGCTCAAGAGATTATCCAGAAGGAAGCGCAAATTCTTTTGATTGGCGAAAAAGAGTTTTCATTTTCAGAAAGAAGTCATCGGTTCAAATTTCTCCCAATTCATTGTAATGATGAGTATTTTGCTCCAATGATAGCCATTGTTTATCTTCAAATTATTGCCTACTATGCAGCAATACGAAAAGATATTGAACCGGGAACTGCACAAATTGTAAGCAAAATGACGCTTAAGGAGTAAATCATGAAGAAAGTTTTTGTAGGAGGCAACATTAGCCTCGATCTTGTATTAGGTGAAATTGATACTTTTCCTGGCTGGGGCGTAGAGTTGCTCATCCCTGGATATACCATGCGACCTGGTGGCCAATCCAGTAATGCCGTGATGGCTTTGGGTAGTTTAAAGGTTCCTGTATATGTGATCGGAACGGTAGGTGTAGATAATGTTGGGCAGGACATTCGGAATTCCTATGAAAAGTGGGGAGTCAATAGTGACTTTTTGTTTGAGCTTCCCAATATAGCAACTGGTTTATCGGTTGCATTAACCAATAGAACAACCCATGAAAGAACCTTTTTGACCGAACTTGGTGCACAAAAAAAATTTTCACATATCCATTTAGATAAAGTATATTCTCATATTCAAGATGGTGATTATTTATTAATATGTGGATATTTTCTCAGTAATTCCCTCAGAAATGATAATTTTGTTCACTTCCTACACAAGATAAAAAAAGAAAAACCTAAAACTATTCTTTTGCTGGATACCGGTTGGCCACCAGAAGGTTGGACAAATCAGGTTAAAAATGAAATATTAAAACTTCTTCCTTGCTTTGACTACTTTCTGCCAAATGAAATTGAAGTTGCCCATTTAACCAATGACCAACCGACTGAGATTTTCAATACATGGTCTGGCACTCTGGTGGTAAAAACAGGTAAAGATGGAAGCAGAGTAATGACGTGTGATGAAGTATATCATATCCCAACAATTCAGGTTGAGGTTAAAGATACTATTGGTGCGGGAGATTATTTTAATGCTGGTTTCATTTGGGGGCTATGGAAGGGTTTTGATCTTCTACAATCCACCCGTGTTGCTAATATTATTGCCTCTCTAAATATTTCCTTAGATGCTCAACGATCGAAATTAGCGAATCCTACAGACGTTGATAAAGTTTTAGAAAAGTTCGATTGAGGAATTTAAAACTCTGGTAAGTTATTAGCTAAAAAACCCAACTTATATCATCATTTTCAGTCCTTCACTTAATAATGTATAATAAACAGATGTTAGGTTAGTCTCAAATAAAAGGGGAAGCGAGGAGAAAAGAGATTGTTGATCTTTCAGCACCCTATGTACCGCAATTTCAAGCGCTTTCGAGAAATAATACGAGTATTCAATAAATATGGTTTTGCTCTACATCATTTAGTTCTTTTTGAACGCTGGACTTTCCCTCCGATTCCCAAACAAATCTTAGCTAATCCTCCTCAACTCAACCTCAGAATGGCCTTAGAAGAACTTGGAACAACCTTTATTAAAATTGGTCAAATCCTAAGTACTCGAATTGACCTTTTATCCGAAGATTATTGTCAAGAGCTAAAAAAACTTCAGGATGACACCACGCCGGTTCCCTTCGAAGAAATTCGAGATGTCGTAGAGCAGGAGTTAAAAGCAAAAATAGAAGAGCTTTTTTCCGAATTCGATCCAAATCCTATTGCTTCAGCATCAATAGCTCAAGTACATCGAGCGGTATTAAAAAGCGGTGAAAAAGTAGCTGTTAAGGTGCAAAAACCAAATATTGAAAAGAAGGTAAATGCTGACTTAGAGATTTTATCCTATATTGCAGGATTTTCAGATCGTTTAAAAATATTTTCTGAGAACATTTCTTTTAGTGAATTAGTTGCAGAATTTAGAAAGAATTTGACCCGAGAAATTGATTTTTTGTATGAGTCGGTTAATGCTCTGAAATTCAGGGAAAATTTTAAAGAACAAGAAGGCATATACATACCACAAGTTTTCCCGAGGCATTCGACTCGGAAGGTTTTAGTCATGGAACTGATAGAAGGTGTTCGACTTACTCGTATTCATGATTGCCATATTCAAGGGCTTGATTGTCAATTATTAGCTGAAAGAGGAGCATTGGCAGTATTAAAAATGATATTTGAAGATGGGTTCTTTCATGCCGATCCTCATCCAGGAAATATTATGGTAAAAGAACCCGATGGGGAGCTGGTATTTCTTGATTTTGGGATGGTAGGTGCTATTGATAGTGAAACCCGGGTAAGTATTGTTAAAATTTTGTTGGCAGCTTTAGAGAAAGATGCTTCAAGAGTAGTAGCTTATATTGAGGAAGATATACTAACTGTCCCAATAAAATCAACAGTTGGGTTAAGGCTCGATCTCAATGAAGTTTTAGAAAGATATATAACGGCTGATTTAAAAGAGATGAATTTGAACAATTTAGTTACTGATTTTTTCTACATACTTCGTAAACATAACCTTAAATTTCCTGCTCATTTCGTCTCAATTTTAAGAGCCTTAGTAGTTGCTGAGGGGACAGGTATGATGCTGAATCCCCATTTTACGATAGCCCCCTACTTAGAAAAAACCTTAAGAAAGATATTTGCTCATGCTATGGATTACGAGAATGTTAGTAAAAAAGCCTTTCATTATTTATTTGATTGGAAGAAATTGCTCGAGGAATTTCCGGGTAAAGGCCATGAAATCCTTACTAAATTAGCATCAGGTCGGTTTAATATAAAATTTGAAAATAAAGAGTTAGAAGAAATTGGGAAAAAAATCGATTCGATAAGCAATCGAGTTTCTCTAAGTATTATTTTAGCCGCTTTTTTAATAGGATCTTCGCTCATATATACTAATTACCAGTATCTTAAATCCTTAAGTATCCTTGGTATCCTGGGTTATATTATTGCAGCTTTTTTAGGGATTACACTCATATTCGAAATGCTTCGTCATCGATAAACAGATTGTTTCTATCCGGAAAATACAATTTCAACCAAATACTTGTTATTTTACTTCTCCCTTTGGATAAAGGGAGAAGGTTCGGGATTCGATTGGTTTCCAAAAAACTCAAATCCCCCTAACCCCCTTTGCTAAAGGGGAAATTGATTAGCTTATAAATATTATTATCCTCATGTGGTGCGGCGAAGTAGCATACGGGTCCAACCTGAAAATACCTGAACACATGAAAAGGAATCATAAAAAGTGGA
>MWBQ01000144.1 GCA_002069605.1 Candidatus Atribacteria bacterium ADurb.Bin276 | reverse complement strand
TTTTTTCATAAGGGGCAACGGTATCCATGACGGCTGTCATCCAAGGTTCGCAAATATAGTCTAAGGGAGGGTAATAAGAACGATAACGGTTATTCCACCAGTTTATTGCTAACTTTTCTCCTAAATCTTTGCCTTCATTTTGTTCAAGTATTAAATAAGAGACTTCCTCTTGAGCTTCAACAATTTTTTTCATTCCATCAAATCCAATAATGAGAACACATCCTTCTTTTTCTAAACCATACTGTTTTTGAAGAATATGTCTGGTATCATATTCATCGTATAAACGTAGCAGACATGGGTTAAGCCCTTTAACCATAATTTGTCTTCCGGCTTCGATCCCCTGCTTCAGATTTGAAAGAAGAAAAGCTCGGAAAGATCGTTTCTCAGGAAGATAATAGATTTTACAGAGAGCTTCGGTTATGATTCCTAAAGTTCCTTCGGCTCCAAAAAAAAGTCTTGAATAATCGGGGCCTGTTGAGTGTAAACGTACTGGCAAGCTTTTAAATAAATTTCCATTGGGAAGGACTACTTCTAATTGATGAACCATGTCACTCATCTTTCCATACTTAGAAGAAAGAACACCGGTCCCATTGGTACTAATAAAACCGCCTAAGGTAGAAGTATTAAATGAAGCTGGGAAATGATTCATGGTATACCCTTTGCGATTAAGAAACTCCTCTAAATGTTTCTGTAGAATTCCAGTTTGAACCCGAACAGTCAAGGAGTGTTCGTTGAGTTCGATAATTTTATCCATTCGTTTTAAATCAATCACTAATCCTCCATACAGAGGTATTGATCCACCCCCATCTCCTGCTCCCCCACCTCGAGCCAGATAAGGAATTTTATTTATTAGACAAAATTGAACTATCTTCTTGACTTGTTGAGTATTTTCTGGAAATACAATCACTGAGGGTTGGGGAAATTTATTTTGTTGAAAAAAGCAATAACGAGTCATCCACCAAACATCGATAGACTGTACATCTTTTTCTGATTGATCAGTTATCACATATTCAGAACCAACGATTTTTTCCAGTTCATACCATTGGTTTTTTTCTAAAAATCCACTTTTTTTCATGATTTAGGCTCCCGATATTTTATAAAGCGCTCGATATAAATTCCCAGTCAGTTGGTATCCCAGCTTTCTTAGCTATGGTAAACATCCACTCCATGGTTTTAACTTCTTCTTCAATAGAAGGATTAGGCTTCTTCCCAAATTTTACACAATCAATGAAATGTCTTAAGCCACCAATATATCCATTCAAAACATGACTTTGATTGGGACTAATCGGATTCCAATCTGGTGCCCAGGTTTCGCCAGTTTCTACATTACAGAGAGTTACTTCTCGAGCATTGTTAACAATAACACTTTTCCCCTGGTCACTAAGGATTTCCATCCGTTCTGAAAATTGACCCGGGCCGCCAAAAGTTCCCCACCCAACAATACCAAGTGCGCCACTTTTAAAGCCGACCATAATCGTAAGGGCTCCATGTCGCTCATTCATTCTGTGCGACCAAGATTCGATTTTCTGGATTGGACCACCAAAATATTGAATAAGGTCAAGATTGTGACTTTGCCACTCTAACATACAGGTAAAAAAAGTAGGAAAAACTGGGAATCCGTGTTGCTTGGTCTCGATTTGAATAATGTTTCCAAAATTTTCAACATTTTCAACATGTTTCTTAGCTAGCTTGTATGCTGAGCTGTGCCTTTTCTGATGATCAACCTGAACAATACACCCGCTCACTTTAGCGGCTTCGGCAATTTGATAGGTTCCTTCCAAATCGATGGCAATCGCCTTTTCCAAAAAAACTGGAACTCCCATCCGTAACACCTGGGGTACGACTAAGGGATGGATCTTTGACCCTAAACAAATGACACATCCATTTAAGTTTTCTTGACCAATCATTTCTTGAAAATCTGTGTAGATATTCTTCCAACCATATTTTGAAGCCAAACGTTCAGCTCTTTTCAAACGTAGATCACAAACAGCAACCCTTTGAACATCATCAAAAAAATGAGTTGAAAGACTTGGAAAAATATTCGCCTCAGCGAATATTCCACAACCAATAATCCCCAAACGGAATGGTTCACCCATTTTTTCCACTCTTATCCCCTCCTTTTTCTTCATCCATTTGTGAGACATATCGAATCAATTGAGTGATTTTTTTGTACTTTTTGTAAAAATACTTATAAGAATTGTGTTTCTCTGGTGAAAAATCAATGGTTTTCTCAATACGAACACACTTTCCTATGGCTTCTTCGAGAGAAGAAAAAATCCCCGATCCAATTCCAGCAACCATCGCTGCTCCAAAAGCAGCATCGGTATGGGTTGGAATCAATCCTTTCACTCCAAATACATCAGCAACTATTGAAAGCCATAAGTGATTTTTTACTCCTCCTCCAACAAAAATATATTCTTGAAAACCCTGGGCAATTTCCCCAAACACTGAAAAAGCATCCTTCAGTGCATAGGCTGTCCCTTCATAAATAGCTCGAATTATATCAGAACGTTGATGAGAAACGTTGAGACCAAAAAGATTTCCTTGCAACCTTGAATCCCAATAAGGTGCATCTTCTCCTAATAAATAAGGATGAAAGATCAACCCCTTTGAACCAACTGGAGATATTTTTGCTTCATCCATCATAATTTGGTAAATTGATGAATAATCAGCAGGGTTTTGCTGGAAAAAAAGATCCTTGCCCCATTGAACTGACTGAGCACAAGAACGGGTATTGAGATCAATAATCCATCGGTTGGGTATAAAGTACGACCAACAATAATACTGATGTGAACGAGTAAGGTGATCAACTATAGTTGATAAGGCACCAGAAGTACCGAGTCGTATTTTACATTGTTTGTCATTATATAAACCAATCGCTAAGGTTTCGATGGTTGAGTCACTGCCTCCCATAACAACTGGTAAATCCTTAGGAAGACCGGTATCTATAGAAGCTTTGGAACTCACCATTCCCAATAACGTAGTAGATGGAACAATCTCGGGACATAACTGGATGGGGAGATGATAAAAATTGAGTATTTCTTCAGACCACTCTTGTTTTTGAATGTCATAAAAGGATGATCCCGAAGCATCGCTTCGGTCGGTACAAATGCGGTTAGTCAAACGTAAGTTTATATAATCTTTTGGAAATATCAGTGCTTTAGTTGATTTAAGTATTTCCGGTTCATGTTTCTGAACCCAAAGTAGCTTCGGGAGAGTGCACATCGTGTTTATTGGATTTCCGGTTATCAATTCCACCATTGCTTGGTTGGTTGACATTATATAGGCTACTTCCTCTCTACATCGTCTATCATTCCATAATATTGAGGGACGAATCGGTTGATAATTGAATCCAATCAGGGTCAAGCCACGCATCTGACCGGCAATTGCTATAGCTGCTAATCTATATTTTTGGAAAGATCCGTTTATTTTCATTTTCTGTATTAAAGCAATGAACGCTTGATACCAGTTTTCTGGATTCTGTTCCACCCAATCGGGTTGGGAAGAAAAAGAGGAATATTCAATACTTACTGAGTCAACCACCTGACCAGATTGATCGATAATACATGCTTTTCCACTACTGGTTCCAATATCAATACCGATAAGAAGGTCTTTCATCAGTAGCTTGTCACCCCTTCACCGCCCCCATGGTTAAACCACGGATAATATATTTTTGGGTCAGGGCAATTATAATGATCACTGGAATAATGGCGATAACCGCTGAACTCGATAATTTTGCCCAGTCTAACTGATAATATCCAAGAGAATTATAAATCTCAATAGG
>MWBQ01000143.1 GCA_002069605.1 Candidatus Atribacteria bacterium ADurb.Bin276 | reverse complement strand
TCCAAGGGAAATAAATACTATTTGGGGCAGTAGAATTAGTAGCAACATCACCTCCAATTATGGAGCTTCCTTTGCTTCCCATATGGATATTACCAGAAGTAAAAAGCGCATAATTGAAATCTAGTTTAACAATATTAGATTGGGTTTTTGTAAATTCTATTGAAATAGTTTCCTTAATTTCTCGATTTGCACTTTGTACAATACCAGTTGAGCAGATAGTCCACTCCTCGGTTCCTGGTGGAAGAGATTCAATTGGGGGTAGAAAATCAACTTCATAAGTACCAAAAACAACAGAAGGTAAGCTTGTTCGAGAAATAGTAGGAGGAGAATCCCATTGGTTGGGATTGTCTTTTAGCCATTGAATTGCTTTTTCTATTCCAGCTTCGGCAAGATACAAGGCTTGGTTTGAACGGGCAGTTGACCAAGCACGTTTATTCCCATTGTTAATAAATACAATACCTGCTCCCATAATAGTAATAATGATAAAAATCATTGCCAGTAAGAATACTGTAATAAACCCTTTTTCATCGCTCAATATTTTCATTAGAAATCACATCCATAAAGAATTTGATATGAATTTTAATCATTATTCCTTTTCGTTACACTTGTTGTAAATAACTTTGAATTCGTTTTTGATCCTATAGAGTAATTTACTTTTACCGATAATTTAAATTTTTTCTTATCATTATTGATATCATTGAACAACGGAACACTATCATCAAAGGTGATATTGGGTATTTCAGGGATAATTTTTTTGGTGGATGATTCATTGACATCAACGACATCAATTGAATTTCCATTTTTTTGATATCTATATTTTTTTGATAGGCTATCCAGCACAATTTCTATTGTTTCTCCATCATCGTAAATATCAATAACATTGGCATTGCGAATTTGCTTTGATATAGCTAAAAAGTAATTATTAACTCTATCTTCAAACTCCTGTAAATAGTTTTGAGATACACCGCCCCAACGATTAACCGCGTTTAAAAACGGGTAAATAGCAGCTGAAATTACACCTAATATAAAAATTACTGTAATGATTTCTATAAGAGTAAAACCATCATTCATCCGCTCATGATTGAAAAACCTTTTTTGTTTATTCTTATTGATTAATATAATCATTTAAACCTTCCTCGGCAAAATAAGAAGCAATCGAATAAGTCCGATTATTATTCTGTTTTCTGAGAGGTTCATCCCATTCAACTGTTATATCAACAATATAACCATCACCATCAGGTTCTTTTGTTGTATTTATTGTAAATAAACCATTTGGTTCTTCTGTGGCCGAAGGAAGAGTATCACTAATATAGTCATAAGACTGATTTCGATAAAATTCCATCTTATCTTCTGCCATAGTTGTGGCTTGTAATAATTTATCGTTTGCATTCCTGGTAAGCATAACTCCAGTGAAAAGGGCAGCTATACCAGCAAAAGCAAAACCGATTATGGTGATAACTAAAACCATTTCGATAAGAGTAAAGCCACTTTCATCGAACTTGCCTTTATTCAATACCATCTAATGAAGTCCTTTCATTATAAGCATAAACAAATAAAATTAATTTTTTATTCAATAATGAAAATTGAAATATTAAAGTGCACATTTATTAAACATTATTATCGGCATTTTTTTTAAAATATTTAATCTATCCAGAAAAGGTGATGGACTTAGAGTCGCGAGAAGAAAATAAACCATCTTCACTTTAACCTTCTCCCATCAGGAAAGACTGAGGAGACGAAGGGGAAAGGGGAGAAGGAAAAAACAAAAAAGCTCTAAAGTGTCATAGTACCTGTCACCTAAGTTATTAAGTTATTTCATGAAGGATTTGATTCGAGATTGATTCCTTAAGTGTCGCAATCCAAGAATCCTTGGTTTTTTTCAAATAAAGGTGGTACAAAAGTTTGAAAATTTCGGTAATTTGATATTATGCCATTTCAAAATCCCTCCAATTTGGGTGGTGTATCCCATACTTCATTCTAATCGGGGCTTTTGAAATCGACTTTTTCTTTTTAAACAATTTTCTGGACTTTATTAGGGTTCTAAAATCGAATGAGAATTTATTCTACTTTGGGATACATAAGTTCGAAGCAGTTTGAAAAGAAAAGTTGAGTTGTTAAACAATACCTCAATTTTATCGGGGGGAGACCTATAATTAAAGTTTTTTAAGAAGTTTGAGGATATTATCCTTGGTAAAGATAGTAAGTTCAGAAGGATTTTCGAGGAAGTTTTGGAAATCATCAGTAACAGTTTTCCAGTTTGTTTTTTGAATGGTTCTTATTAGAATTTGACGCCAATTTTCAGGAGTGGGATAGTTTCCAGAATAATGAGTTTGTTTCAAAGCATTAATAAGCAAAGTAAAATTGGGAGTAATTTCTTTCCATCGAGAAAGATACCATCCCAGATCAAAGTAATCACGACCTTTTGTATATTTTCTGGTTAAAAGAGCATGGATTTTTCCGGCAAATAGGGAAGGAACATCATAACTGGTGAAAGAAAGTGGAAAATATTTATTGATTATATGGGATTGAATTTGAGCACTCGATGGGGGATTGGTATCAATTTCAATCTTAATTGAGATATTTTGGTCTGGAAATGATGAAATCCCCGCTTCAAGTTGAAGCTTGGGGAACTTGAGGAAAGCAGATTGCACCGTTTTTTGATCGTTATAGGAAATGTCTATTTCATAACCGGCAAGAATAAATTCTTTTTTTAGCCGATTTAATAAGGTGAGGAATGAATACCTGTCTGAAGATTTTAAAATTGAAAAATCCAAATCTTCGGAATAACGGGGGAGGTGATAAACGAATCGTAAGGCTGTGTCACCAATAAATGCAAGAGTGCGGAAAGCACCTTCTTCGAAGAGAATACGAATTGTATAGGCTTGAAGATATTCCCGCATCACATTCAGCTTATTGTATGAGTTGGTTTGCTGGGATGCCAGTTCTAATAAGTAGTCTTTCATTGGAGTTTTACATAACCCTTTTGGGTAATCAGATACTGCTGGAGGGTTTTGGCAGCTGCAAGAATACCGGGTTTTTGGAAACGTTGAGCATAGGCGATGAGAGTCTGATTGCTTATGATTTCACAATTTTGAAGACGCATTTCTTCCAGGAAGTCGTGAGAGACTTTAATCTTTTTGAGATAAAAAAAGTCGAGGAGAGCTTTTTCTGGCTGGGCAATAAAGGCGGTCTGTTGACGGAGAGTAATGGACTGATATCCCCAAAAAAGGGAGGGCTGTAAATGACGATAATCGAATACCCCAACTGGAGTGATAAACCGTCCGGATCGTTTGGTTGTTACCGAAGTATAAACTGGCACCCCCTCTGGAATAAACCCATGAAATTCTAATGCCTTTTCAAGGCTGATGTATGATGGTTTGATAAGAATCGATGCCAGATGAGGTTCATAGACATCAATTTTTCGATAAATCTCGCTGAGAAGGTAGACTCCTCTTTTCACCTGAATGATTTTTCCCGCCTTTGCCCACCGAACTAACTGCACTGATAAGGCGGCAGGATCAGCCGCACCGGTAAGAAGCATTTCTGATTCAATCACCGGTAGATGATTAACTTGTTTTAAAAATTCTTCCCATTTCATATCAACATATTATCATTTATGTTAAGTTATTACAACAAATAATGATAAAATTAATTTAATTAGTCGGAATTTGAAATTGGTTGGAAAAAAAGAGAACTAAGTTTTTTATTCTTCAAAAATATTTTAAAAGATGGGATTCTCACGTCGCACAATTCGCTCCTCAGAATGACGGAGTGGGTGGATGAGATTCTCACGTCGTCCGGTAAAAAACACTGGATTCCTCAGTATGACAGACAGAGTGGATGAGATTGCCACATCGTCCAACCAAAGAACGGTTCGGCTCCTCGTAATGACTGAGCAGTATAAAAAAATCAAATCCCCCTAACCCCCTTTTCTAAAAGGAGTGATTGATTTCCGAATAGTATTT
>MWBQ01000142.1 GCA_002069605.1 Candidatus Atribacteria bacterium ADurb.Bin276 | reverse complement strand
CGGTAGTAGCAGGAGGAGTTGCCGGCTATTTCCGGGGACGGTGGATGGAAATCTTAGATGGAATCGTTATGGTAGTTAGACCAATCCCTTACTATATTATGTCTTTGTTATGTCTCATTTTTTTTGCCTACCTTATCCCCATTTTTCCTTTGAGCGGTGGCATAGGGGTTGGCAGAGAGCTCTCTTTGAGCTGGGAAACCTTGATAAGCATTATACGACATGGAGCCTTACCGGCTCTAACCCTGCTTATTGTGGGGATAGCGTGGCAATTCCAAAGTATGAAACTTATCATCCAGGGAGTGCGTTCTGAAGACTATGTGTGGTATATGAAGGCAGCCGGAGTGAAAGAAAAAAGGATTGTATTTCGCTATGTTATCCGCAATGCGATGTTACCTATGATTACCCAATTAGGGCTCCAATTTGGCACTATTTTCAGTGGTGCACTGGTAACCGAAATGGTTTTTGCCTATCCAGGGGTGGGATGGATTCTTTATGATGCAGTCATGAGGGGAGATTACAATCTCATCATGGGAATCATGTGTATTTCAGTGGTGGCGGTCACTACTTCAATTTTTCTTCTTGACCTCATTTATCCTCTTTTTGATCCTAGGGTACGATATCGATGAAAAAAACCGGAAGTCTCTTTCGCGATCTGACTAAGGATTCCAGGTTTACCATAGCATTTGTCATTCTTGTAGTACTAATATTCTTAGCCATTTTATCATGTTTTTCTCCTTATCATCCCCAGCGGATGTATCAGGTCCCCAGAGGTCGGCCTCCTTCATTAACGAATTTCTTAGGTACTAATTGGTTAGGTCAGGATGTCTTTTGGCAGCTTACTTTTGCGGTGAGGAATTCTCTCCTTATTGCTCTTGTTGCCTCATCAATTTCCCGGGTTATTGCCATTTTTGTGGGTATGGGAGCAGGATACCGCGGAGGAATGGCTGATCGAATATTGATGACCGTTGGGGATACTACTATGGTTTTACCTATTTTGGTCGTACTCATTCTTGTTTCTACCATCCTGAGAGAATGGGCAAGATATCTTACCAATTTAGGGCTTCTTCTTGCCTTTTTCTCTTGGGCTTGGGATGCACGAGTTATTCGATCTCAAATTCTCAGCTTACGGGAAAGGGAATTCACCTTTGTCGCTGTGCTTTCAGGTATGCGAACCATCAAACTAGTTCTAAAACAGTATTTACCTTACGTCTTACCAGTTATCCTTTCCACCCTTATTAACAATATGTCCTGGGCTATTGGAATGGAAATCACTTTAGCTTACCTAGGTTTAGGTATCGACCCTACTGTGCCTACGGTTGGGACGATGCTTCAGACGGCAATCTACCGGCAAGCACTCTTTCTCAGGCTTTGGTGGTGGCTTTTAACTCCAATTATTACCGGTATCTTTCTCTTTATTGCTCTCTACTGGCTTTCGGTAGTGGTGAGTGAGTATCTTGATCCGAGAACACGTTTTCAGAGAATTGGGTTCCGTTGAGAAAACCCTCTCACACAAAAGTGGGGGGCAGCAATGGATGGTGAGGTTGGAATGGAAAAACTCATTGAGGTCAAGAATCTAACCAAGATGTTTTCTATCGGAACATTATTGTTTAAAACCAAAATTGCTGCTGTAGAGGAAGTATCCTTTTATATAAAGTCAGCGGAAATCTTTACTCTGGCAGGAGAGAGTGGCTGTGGGAAAACCACCACTGCTAAAATCATATTGGGTTTTGAGGAACAGACTGCAGGGGAAATCTTCTTTGAAAGAAAACCTATGACATTTTGGAAAAGGAAACGTCTTCAATTCCTGCAAAAAGTACAGGCGGTTTTTCAAAATCCTTTTGAAAGTTTTAATCAGCTTCGAACGGTGGATGACATTTTCTTCGAGACGGTGTATAACTACAAAATGGCTCAAGGCAGAAATAGAGCCACAGAGCTGATTGACGATAGACTTAAATCGGTAGGTCTTTCCTTTCAGGAAATCAACGGTCGATACCCCGGTGAACTTTCGGGAGGACAACTACAGAGAGCTTCCATTGCTCGAGCATTAATTACCAATCCTACCTTGCTAGTAACCGATGAGCCGGTTTCTATGGTAGATGCTTCCTTGCGGATGTCTATCGTGAATCTTTTTGCCCAACTGAGAGACAGGATGCAGTTAAGCATCCTCTATATTACCCATGACCTTGCGACTGCTTATTATTTGAGTGACCGTATAGCTATTATGTTTCGAGGGAATATCGTGGAAATGGGTTCTCTCGAAGAAGTGCTCGGAAAACCCAAACATCCCTATACTCAACTTCTCCGCAATTCCATTCCCGAGGCTGATCCTCGAAAGAAATGGAAAGGAGAGATTGCGATTTTTGATAGTGAGTATGAGGAATATCTCCGACAGGGCTGTAAGTTTGCCGGGAGATGTCCGGTAGTAATGGGAAAATGTAAAAAGGAAATCCCCCGGGAGGTCTTGGTTGACGGTGTTTTGGTAAAGTGCCATCAGTATGAAAATAAAGTGAAATAAGGCTTTATCTTTGTGTAAGAGGTCAAAACCCATATTTAATAAGGGGGAATGAAAAATGTTGGGAATTTGTTACTACCCGGAACATTGGAGTAAAGAGCAGGTAGCTAGTGATATTCAAAAAATGCGGGATTTGGGTATTCAGTGGGTGAGGATTGGTGAATTTGCTTGGAGCTTAATCGAACCGACTCCAGGAAAATTTGAATGGCAATTATGGGATGAAACGCTGGATTTATTGGATCGTGCGGAACTCAAAGTAGTCTTGGGTACGCCAACTGCTGCTCCTCCCAAATGGTTGATCGACCGTTACCCCGAGATTCTCCCGGTAGACATAGAAGGGCGGGTTCGTAAGTTTGGTTCGAGAAAACACTTCTGTTTTTCTAACTTGACTTACCGAGAAGAAGTGCATCGTATTGTTTCGATATTGGCTCAGCGTTACGGAACCCACCGGGCGGTTTTAGGCTGGCAGCTTGATAATGAATATGGATGCCACGATACAGTTCGGTGTTATTGTCCTCAATGTCAAAAAGCTTTCAGGATATGGTTGGAGGAACGTTATCGGAGCATAGATACCCTCAACGAAGCCTGGGGGACGGTTTTCTGGAGTCAGAGATACCGATCTTTCGAAGAGATCGAGCTTCCCAACTTGATGGTGACCACGCCTAATCCCTCTCAGCATATGGATTATTTCCGGTTTGCTTCAAGCCAGGTTCGTTCTTTTAGTCAGCTACAGGTAAAAATTTTACGGGAACTTTCTCCCAGTCGTTTTATTACCCACAACTTTATGGGGGGATTTCTCGCTTTTGATCATTTTACCTTGGCTCAAGACCTCGATTTTGCGACCTGGGATAGCTACCCTTTAGGACACACGCTGTGGTTTCTTGGTTTGACGGATGTAACAGAAAATTACCTTCGGAGGGGTCATCCTGACCTTGCTGCATTTCACCATGATCTCTATCGTGGAGTGGGGAAAGGAAGATTCTGGATCATGGAACAGCAAGCGGGACCAGTAAATTGGGCTTCCTATAACCTTATTCCTGCTCCTGGAACGGTCAGGCTTTGGACTCTGGAAGCTATAGCTCATGGTGCCGAGGTCGTTTCTTATTTCCGCTGGAGACAGGTTCCCTTTGCCCAGGAACAGATGCATTCGGGTTTGTTGTGTTCTGATTCTACCCCTGGCTCTGGCTTTTATGAAGTGCACAAAGTGGCAGAAGAATTAGCGAAGATCGATCTACCCACCACCGGCAAAAGTTTAGTGGCATTGATTTTTGACTACGAGGCAGCCTGGGTTTTTGAAATTCAACCCCATGGTAAGGATGTTAGCTATACTCATTTGGTTTTCCAGTTTTACAGTGCCTTACGACAACTAGGTTTAGATGTTGATGTGTTACCTCCAGGGGTTTCTCTGAAAGATTATCAGCTGGTAGTAGTACCCACTATGCCTATTGTGGGTAAAAAAGCATTAGATAATTTAAGGAATTTTACCGGAATTGTGGTTTTTGGTCCGCGAACAGGCAGTAAAACTGAAACCTTTCAGATTCCTCTCAATCTTCCTCCTGGGCCTTTGCAGGAACTTCTTCCTTTGAAGGTGACACAAGTGGAAAGTTTGCCACCTCAGATGGAAAAAGTAATCTGGCGAGGTCGTGAATATGCGGTGGGCATCTGGAAAGAATTAGTTGAAACTGAATTAGAGCCAGAGATGACCTTTACTGATGGTAGTGGAGCGGCTTTTCGAC
>MWBQ01000141.1 GCA_002069605.1 Candidatus Atribacteria bacterium ADurb.Bin276 | reverse complement strand
CCCACTTGTCACCTTCTTCCATTTCTTTTTCCTCTCCCCTGATAGGAGAGTCACTCTTTTCTTTCCTCGCCCCTCAGTACGCTAGGTCAGGGTGAGGAGGTAACTATTTTCATCCTCATCTTCACCTTCTCCCCTAAAGTGATAAGGAACTTTTAGTCGTCATTGCGAGACCTGGTTTTTTGAGGTCGTGGCAATCTCATAAGTCATCTTTTATTTTTTTAAGGATTTAGAAGTTGTAGAACTAAGAAATTGAAAAAGATGAGTTTCTTATAATGTCCGGTAAAAAAACACCGGACTCCTCAGAATAACGAATTGGCTTAATGAGATTACCACGTCGCCCAGCCAAAAGACGGTTGGACTCCACACAATGACGATTTTATTTAGATATTTTCACCAGCATCTGACGCTGCTAGGCAGCATAATGGTCGCTCCTGTTAAAAATTATTAAAAATTTTTTTGAAAGAAGGTTCCTTCATTCTGGTTTTGATCAGATTGAATGATACAATAAATGTTGTATTTATAGATTTTTAAACATGAAAAGTTATAGCTATTGACTATAAGGAGGGATTACAATGTCCTATCGATTCAGATTTTTGCACTTTTGTTCTTTTTTATTGATCTTTTGTATAGTTTTTCTTATTTTTGTTGACCAGGGAAATGCTCAAGATAATCCAACCAATTACTATCAAACTCTTCTTGATCGTCTGAAAAATGGCGATACCAGTATCAATTTTGCAGAATTACGAGTACTTTACGCTCAGCTCCCCACCTATAATCCCTATAAAATAATGCAGGATCTTAAGGAAAAAGAGGATCAAATGTGGCAAGAGTATAAAAGCGGCAACTATGATAAAGCCTTAGAAATAGGAACCTCGATTCTGGAAATGAACTATTTAAGAATTATGACCCATTATATTTTTTCTGAAGTCTATGGAAAATTAGGTGATACCCAAAAACAAAAATTCCACGAAGATGTCTTTTTTGGTTTAGTTGATTCTATTATTCAATCCGGAGATGGAAAAAGTCCTGAAACAGCTATGACAGTCATCGAGATCAGAGAAGAATACGATGTTCTTGATGTTTTGGGTTTTGAACAAGAATCTCAAACTTTAGTAGAAAAAGATGGGAAAAGGTTTGATTTCCTGGTTGCTAAAAATTCAGAAACTGGAGAAACTCGTGATTTTTATTTTAATATAGACCTCTTTTACGATAAAGCCATTGAAATTGATGAAGAAAGCAGCCTTACTCCAAAAACTACTTCTCAAGTAGAACCAACTTCTGTTATAGAATCGGGAAAATTTCTAGATAATTTATTTATCGCCACCTTAGTCACCGGAACCAAGCAGGAAATCGAGTCATTCATCCAAGATCAAAAAGTTGATTATAGGCTTCGGGATAAAGATGGAAATACGGCCCTCATGATTGCAGCCATGGGTAACAGTAATCTTGAAGTGATAAATTATTTGCTTAGTTTAGGGATTGATATTAATACCAAAAACAACCAAGGAGATACCGCTCTTATCAAAGCTGCGAGCTTAACCTCCGAACCAAAAATTATTGAAGCTTTATTAACCGCCGGCGCCGATCCAACTATAAAAAATCTGGATGGTACAGTTGCCTATGAATATGCCCAACTCAATCCAGACCTCCAGGGATCTGAAACTTTAACCAGATTGGGACAGGTAACAGTGAGTGGAATTTCACCTTCTCCAACATCAGAACCCAGTGTCCCAACTTCCATGATTCCGATTCCTGAACCATCATTATTGCCAATTGCAACACCAACTCCTCAGATTACGGCACTTCCCCAACCAACCGTTGTTTCTGTTCCTCAAAGTTTAATCGTCAGCCCACCACCAGGGTGGATCTCTCAACCCACCGAGGACCCCTCTGAAATTGGGTATTATCAACTTGTCAACCAACAAAATATTGTTATCGCTGAATATTTAATAAATCTTGAAAGCCTTTCCTCCCCTCTTAATCCTAAGGGGTATCTTGGTTATCTTCAGGAAACCTACTTAAAGCCTCCTACCTTTAACGGGTACATTCCTCAGCAAACCATTGATACCAATTTTTTAGGTCTTCAAGCTTTGCGCCATGATTTTCTCTTTACCATAGATAACTTGCAACTTAAAGCAATGGCAATTCTTATCGTCCTTGGAAATAATGCTTATTCATTCCTCTTCTATTGTACACCCAACGATTTCCCCAGCTTAGAGGCTACTTTTATTCAAGCGCTCTCCACGGTCTCTGTTCAGGGAACTACCGGGTCCCAGCCAATTCCATCAACGACTTCTCTACCTCCAGTTGATACCCTGACTTCACCAACACCCCAGCAATCTCTTGCTGGGAACTGGTATCAGGATCCATCCAATACTTTTAGTGTTCCTTTACCTTCAACCTCTGCAAAAAAACAGGATATTCAGAATGGAGTTGTCTACACCAGCCCAAATAACGGTGAAATTTATATAATGACCTTTTCCTCAGAAATGGAAACTCAAAACACTGTGAGTGGACTGGCTGGTGGGAAAAGTTTCCGAGCTGAAACGACTTTAAACGCCGGAAACCGGCAATCTCAGGTAAAAATTTATAGTTTTACTCAAAACAATATGAATTATGCCATGCTTATTTCATCATATCCTGGAACACCGGTTTTGGTTATTATTGTTATACCAGCCGATCAATACAATGCATCACAAGCTTGGATGATTTCCACTATAACTGGAATTCAATTTAGGTAGATAATGGACGTGATAAACTGACATCCTACGGTTTTAAATATTTTGGTAGAGGCGGGTAAACCTGCCCGATTTTTTAATTTTCTTTACTGGTGCTTGGTTTTAAGCCCCTTCTCAATCCGTCATTGCGAGGAGTCTAACCGTTTTTTGGTTGGACGACGTGGCAATCTCATTTAGAAAATTTTTAAAATAATCAAAAGATGAGATCCTCACGGCTTCAGAATACAAAGCCTTAGGATGACGCCTCCGGTGTCAGATGAGATGCTCAATCTCTCAAAAAGCGCGAGTTCAGGATGACGCATCACTATAATTCCTTCTCCCTTGATGGGAGAAGGTTAGGATGAAGGTAAAAACCTGGAATGAGATCCT
>MWBQ01000140.1 GCA_002069605.1 Candidatus Atribacteria bacterium ADurb.Bin276 | reverse complement strand
ATGAAATACAAGATTTCAAGCAAGGGAAAGATTTTTATTATATAAAGATAAAACTCGTTTTTACCGATGAAAGCGAGTTTTATGTTAGAGAATTTATTTCTGAGAAAGATTATCTCTATTCATACCATTGGCAAAATAAAGATGGAAAGTTAAGAATTCGATGGGATAATGCTCCTCATCATAAAGATATGAAGACTTTCCCTCATCATAAGCATTCTCCAAAACTGGAAGAAAGTACCGAAATAGGTTTTGAAGAAATCCTGCTATTTATTGAAGAAAAAATGAAAAAAGAATAAAGAAACCATTTTTCTAAAATTGAGAAATTTCAATTTGGCATAAAGCCACACCCTTATATAAAACTGTCAAATCCTTCCATTGACAAACTGGTTTTCATATGTTATGACTTCAAAAATGATTTTTTGCCGCGGAAGGGATAACCATGCTTGGAAACAAAGCCTTTAATCAAAAAAACCATCTAGAAATAGCTGGGTGTGACATTGTCCAATTAGCCGAAGAGTTTGGAACTCCACTCTATGTATACGATGAAGCACTGTTGCGTTCCAATATGAAAGCCTATCAAAACCAGGCGAAGAAACTATACCCGAATAGTACCGTTGCTTATGCCGGTAAAGCCTTTCTTTGCTCGGCTATGTGCCGTCTTCTTGATCAAGAGTCGATGTGGTTGGATGTTGTTTCGGGTGGCGAATATTATGTTGCCCGAGAAAGTGGATTTCCCACCGAACGATTATTATTTCATGGCAATAACAAGAGCCCGCAAGAACGGGAATTGGTTTTAAAAAATGGAATAGGACGATGGATTATTGACAGCGAATGGGAGCTTACTCTTCTCAGTAAAGAAGCCAAAAAATACCTTCATGGGAAGTTGCCAGTTTTTTTCCGGATTACTCCAGGTATTGACCCTCATACTCATGCCTATATTACCACTGGTAAAGTCGATAGTAAATTTGGATTAACTTTGGTAGATGGAATCGCCCAAAGGGTAATTCGACAAGCGCTAAGCTGTGAAAGCCTTGAGGTAAAAGGACTCCATTGTCATATTGGTTCACAAATCGATTCCTTGGAACCTTTCATTAATACCATTAAAGCCATGATTCGGTTTATGGCAAATTTTAAAGAGCAAAATAACTTGGTGTTTTCCGAGTTAGACTTGGGTGGTGGTTTGGGTGTTGCTTACCTGGAAGAACAGAAAGGGAATTTTCCCTCGGTCAAAGAGTATACTGAAGCGATTGTTGAAACGATCCGCGAAGAGTGCAAAAGATATCAGTACCCACCTCCCAAATTATTTATTGAACCAGGCCGTTCGATTGTGAACGATGCCGGAAATACTGTCTATACCGTCGGAACGATCAAGGAGATTCCTGGAATTAAAAAATATATCGCTGTTGACGGTGGAATGACTGATAACCCCCGACCAATTCTTTATGGTGCTCGTTATCAGGCGATCGTAGCCAACCGGATTCATCAGGGATCTCCTGAAATGGTTTCAGTGGTTGGGAAGTGCTGTGAGTCAGGTGATGTTATTATTCAGCAAACGGAAATCAGTCCGGTCCAAACCGGCGATATCTTGGTGGTCGAAGGAACCGGTGCTTATAACTATTCCATGGCTTCAAATTATAATCTCATTCCTCGACCGGGAGTCGTGTTTATTCGAAACGGAAAACCATATTTGGTAGTTCGTCCTGAAAGCTGGTATGATTTAGTTCGTAGAGACATCCTTCCCGAGTATCTTATCGAAAAGGGAGAATGAAAATGAAAAAAATTAGAGTAATGATTACTGGGGTAGCGGGAAAAATGGGTCAAGAATTAGTTCGCGCCATTACCCAGCAAAAAGATATGCTGCTGGTTGCTGGCTGTGATATTTCCCAGGTTGGCAAGGATGCCGGAGAAATGTGTGGAATTGATGCGATCGGAGTTATTATAGAAATGGATTTAGGAGTTACCTTGCGGGAAGTAAGACCTGATGTCGTTTGTGATTTTACTTTTGGTGAGGCTTTGAGAAAAAATTTACCATTATATCTTGAGAATAGAGTGAATATGGTTATAGGAACTACCGGTCTCACTCCAGAAGAGCTCAAAAATTTGGAAGATGAATGTAAGCAGAGAGAAATTGGTTGTTTGGTAGCTCCCAATTTTGCTATTGGTGCAGTGCTAATGATGCAATTTGCTCAAAAGACCTCTCAATATATGGAAAGAGCCGAAATTATCGAGTTTCACCATCCCCAAAAAAAAGATGCACCTTCCGGGACAGCAATTAAAACCGCCGAAGGTATTAATGAGGCAAAAGATCAAACCTATGAAGAGAAGAGCTATGAATTACTTCCTGGCTCACGAGGCGGACATTTGGGTTCGGTCAATATCCATAGTGTTCGCTTGTCAGGCTTTGTGGCTTCCCAGGAGGTCATATTTGGGGGCGAAGGTCAGACTCTTACTATCCGCCATGACTCCTTAAGTCGGGTTTCCTTTATGCCCGGAATCCTCTTAGCAATCCGAAAAATGGCAAAAAGTAAGCAATTCTACTATGGCTTAGATAAAATAATGAAATTGTAAGGATAAACCCTTATGATGTATAAGAGCACCAGATGAGGATGAAAATAGTTGCCCCCTCACCCCGACCCTCTCCCACCGAGGAGCGAGGGAAAAGAACAAAAGAATTCATAGTTCCTTCTCCCTTGATGGGAGAAGGTGAGGATGAGGGTG
>MWBQ01000139.1 GCA_002069605.1 Candidatus Atribacteria bacterium ADurb.Bin276 | reverse complement strand
TTATGCCAAAAGTTGAAAAAATTGGACAGGTTTTTGAGTGTAAAATATGTGGAAACGTAGTTGAAATAAAGGCAGTTGGTGGTGGTGAATTAATCTGCTGTGGTCAACCCATGGTACTGATTAATCAAGAAGTAAAATAATTTTGAGGGTGGTTTCCCCCCACCCTCTTTCAGCTTTTCTATAGTTTTTCCGGCTGACAAAGACTGCTTGCCTGATTGGCAGCTCTTCCACACTTCCGACATATATATTGAGGATTCATGACTAATTTTTTAAAATCATCAAAATTCTGATTCATATACCCGTTGTATTGAAGGTGACAAAGATGCTTATCATGGCCTGGATGTGGCATTTCTTCTGTCATTGGATTAGTTCCTCCTTCACTGTATTTCTTAGTCTTGGTATATTATTATACCTTTGATTCCTTTAGGAACAAGTTAATTTCTTCATTTATCAATGAACCTTTTTGTAGTTTTTAATAATTTTTAATCAATTTTTCATCAATAATGTTCAATAAATTGATATAATCTAACGAAACTATAGCCTGTTCATTACCATTGCATTTCGAAACCAAGCACAAGCAAGAAATTAAAGGTTTAAACTGGTGATATAGTATGAGTTTACCAGCTGATACTCTTTTGTGGAAGATAGGGAAAAAGTGGGTTTCCCCTTTAGTAAATAAAATTTATCATATTGAATTTTCTGGAAAAATCCCCAAGCCACCATTTCTCCTTATCAGTAATCATGTCAGTCCGATCGATCCATTCTTTATTGCTCCTTATATTGATGATCCTATTTCCTGGGTTATTGCACAAATTTCCTTTCAAAACCCAATTGAGCGTTTTTTTCTCAAAAAAATAGGGGCAATCCAAAAGTTTAAATCTCGACCTGATCCTTCCATGCTTTATTCAATTTATGACATCTTAAATAATGGTGGAGTTGTAGGTCTTTTCCCCGAAGGAACCATTACCTGGACTGGTAATTTTCAAGATCATTTAATCTCTCCAAAAAGCATGAATAAGCTTATTCTCTCTCTTAATGTTCCCATTGTTGCGGCCTGTATTCAGGGAGCCTGGTTATCACATCCAGTTTGGGCAGATCGGGGGAGAAAACCTAAAATATTTGTTAATTTTAATACTTTCTCAGATTATTCAGCCATGGAATTTATCCATCATTCAGAATGGGAATGGCAAAAAAAATGCCTTATTCCCTACCCCGGGAAAAGAAAAGCCCAAGGAATTGAGCGAGTACTCTGGATCTGCCCCCATTGCTCAAGTTTTCGTACTCTTTTTGGTAAAAAGGATGAGGTAATTTGTTTGTCCTGCCAAAATCGTTGGTTAGTCAATGATTCTGGCTTTATTGGAGGAAGAACATTGCCCGACTTATTTCATCATCAAATCGAGGTTTTTTCACAATGGGTTAACGATTTACCAAAAGCAACCTTCCCTTTAGTTAAGATATCCTTAAGAAATGATCGGACTACCCGTCTTATAAAAACCTTACACCAAAGATTAACTATTGAAAATGATGTCATTCAAATTGGAACAATACCCATGGATATTAAGAAAATTAAAGGAATTAATACCCATTTTCGCGATATTCTTGAATTCCGCTATGAAGATACCTTAGTTCGAATTAATAGCAAATATACTTCTTTCCTGCTTTATAATTGGATAGAAATCAGAAAAAAACAAATTTTTGGTCAATCAGCTAATGAAACTTATGTTTAAAAGATATATCATAATTAGGATAGACCTTCATGTTGCCTTGCAGCATTAAATGATAAAGAAAATATGTATATACTGTTCAATTTCCCCCTTTAGAAAAGGGGGTTAGGGGGAGTATTGGCGAAAGACGCCGAGGGGGAGAGGGCGCGAGGGGGTGAGGGGGAGAAAAAGAAGAAGGGAAGAGTGTCCAGGATGACGGATTAAAGACACCCTCCCCGCCGTAAAAACGGCACCGTTCGAACAAGGAGAGGAATTGTTTGACTTATTCCCCCATTGAGGGGGGATACAGGGGGGTGTGCCCTTTTCTTTGATTAGGAATCCCAAAGAGAGATAATACTCATCGTTGGTTTGCAGTTTTTAAAAAAGAAAATTTCTAAAAAGGGGAGTTGGAGAAAACGTCGAGAGGACCTATCAATTTTACTCCGATTATTGCTGGTATTAGTGCCACTGTTGCTGTAATCAGCTTTTTTTTAGGATTACCCAATAATTTCACTCTAAGTCTCAGCTCTCAAGAGGGATCGGTTTTACAAGGAGAAAAAATAACTACTGAAATACGAATAGATGCGACTTGGAGGAATCGGCAACGAGTGAGCTTAAGCGCCTCGGGCGGACCTGAGGGAACGAATTATACTTTTTCTCCAGTTTCTGGTCCATCCCGACCGGGTTTCAGCTCTGAACTATCTATTATGGTGGATAAAAATTCTTTACCGGGACGTTATGAAGTGATTATAACCGGCATAGGGAGTAACGGTGAAGAAAGAAATAACAAATATTTTTTAAATTTAAAACCCGCCCCGATTCAGCAGGTTGATTCACAATCACAAGTGGCAAGCGGAGTTGGTCAAGTCGTTTTTCCTGCTTATATTGAAGATCTATTTTCTCTGACCGGACGATTAGGAGATGCTGATGACTTATCTCTCGATATAAGCTCCACAGAAGATCCCCATTCTATCCCCTCATGCCTTAAGTTGATTTATTCAACATCTCGAACCCCTATCAAAGGATGGGCGGGTCTATACTGGCAATATCCAGATCCAACAACGGGATATGAACCTAACGGAAAAAACCTTACAGGGTCAAATCAGCTTACTTTTTGGGCGAGAGGAGAGAAGGCGACAGAAAAGGTAAAATTTATGGTAGCCGGCGCAACAACTGGTTTTATTACACTGACCAGCAAATGGAAACAATACACTCTTGATTTATCCGGTAAGGATCTAAGCAACATTAAAGGTGGGTTTTCTTTTATTGTAAATCGGACCTTAAATCCTGATGGTTGTACTTTTTATCTTGACGATATTCGTTATGAAAGGTGAGACCGACAATTATTTGATCTCACAAAAATTTATGGTTTTATGTAAAGTCAATCGATTGGATCAGTTGAGTTAGCCATGGCTGGGCAGTTTGGTATTCATCTTGGGGAAGGGAAATAATTATCAGAAGGGGTTTCCCAACGTAATAAGCTGTGAGCAGGGCAAAATTGCGATTATTTTCAACATATTGGTAAAGCTTTATCTCAATGACTTGAGAACCTGCGGTTAGGTTTGACTGATTTTGGAAAGATTTTCCTGATACTGCGCCCGCTTCAGCTTGTTTCAATTGATCGATTAAATCTGATACTACTATTTCAATTAGACTTTGGTTAGGACCATTATAGATAGTTTGATTTGAAGAAGTTTCCTTGAGAATCGTTCCCTGAGGAAGCGGAACATGAATACCAACTAGACCTGCTTGACTGACGAAGCTTAATTCAATAGGAGGCTGGCTTTGGTTTTTTTCTTCGGTTGTAACTAATTCTAAAACCTGGTTAAAATTAGTTTCTAATTGGTTAAAGTCGGCAATGCTGGAGTAAAAAAGAAAAAAGTAAGCTATTTTATTATAAATAACTAAAACGGACCGCGCTTTAAGCTGCAGAGTTCCATTACTAAATAGAAAATCATGTTGAACCGCAGGAAGGCCTGCTAGAGTAGTTGACTTGCTTTCGAGCGGAACATAAAGTTCAAACTCAGGTGGTTTTAATCGATTTTTTTGAATATATTCTAAGTATTCTTCCAGGGTTTTATTGCTATCAAGAGTTTCTTGAAAAACAATCAATTCAGCAATTACAATTCGTTGTTGGTTGGGAAGCTGAAAATATGCCATTTGAGAGGGATCGTTGATCGATTGCTTAACCCATCCAGGAGGATCGGCAATGAATAACTGCTGGTTCTTTGTAGGACTTACTACAGGGGTGATAAGAATCGTGTTTTGTGAATCAGTATTTGGTTCGATTGATTGATGAGGGATTGGAGAGGGTTGAAGAAGAATGCTTGGTGTTGCTAAATCCTCAGGGAGAGAAGTGGCAGCGATAGTTGGTTTGGGGGTATATTGAGGAGTAGAAATCGGAGTTGGTTCGGTTGGAGTAGGATTTGGGGTTAGAGAAGCTATGCCAGCAGAAGGTGTTCCTCCGAGATTTGTTTCACATTGAAGCTTATAATTAAGAGCCTGGGTATTATGAGGTTCAATTTTTAAAACAGCTTCAAGTTCAATGTAAGCATCAAGATAATTTCCCTCTTGAAATAACTGAATAGCTTTTCCCAATATTGCATCAATCTGAGTTTGATTTTGGGCATTGGTTGATAGAGGTATATAAAAGATAAAAAAAAGGAAAATGAAGATAGAAATTTGAAAAGATTTTTTTAGAAAATCAAGCACTCCATTTTTCCTCCTCATTCTCAAAATCTATCCTGAAAATACCGGAATAAGTAAAAAGTGATAAAACAAAAGTAATGTTTGTCCAACTTTAACTGCAAATATGGGGACAGGTGGACACAACGTACCTTTGATAAAAGACGATTTTGGAATTAGAAAATTAACACCAAAAGAATGTTTTGCTTTTCAAGGCTATCCAATGGACAAATATATTTTACCACCTATTGCAAACAGCAAATTGTATATGCAGGCAGGAAATTCTGTTACAGCTCCACTGATTGAAAGAATTAGTAAAGAAATTATAAAAGTGTTGTGAAATCATTTGCAGAGATTGACATAGAAAATAACGGAAATTATTTGAAACTGCTTTCAGCAGTTTCAAAACTTTCTGGTCTTTTTAGTGAAAGTGCAGTTCCTTTTATCAATTATCGAGTTGCTGAAAATATTTTTTGCAGGAGTTTTGATGCAGGAAATCTTTCTCGTTCGGATACTGCTTTTGATGCAAATTATAATTCTGTCGGTGTTGGCTTGAAAACTTTTGTGTGCAATACAAATAATAGCACCGAAAAAGTTGCAGAATTCAACTCGCTTTCAAGAGTTTTAGCTGATTTTAAAGGAAAAGATTTAGCTCATAAATTGGCTGAATTTAGAAATGAACGTATTGATTTGGCAAATCGTTTGTACAATATTGAAAGTTCGCTTTATCATATTGTTGCCAGAAAAAACAATGAATTAGTTCTTTCAATAATT
>MWBQ01000138.1 GCA_002069605.1 Candidatus Atribacteria bacterium ADurb.Bin276 | reverse complement strand
AGAGAATGATAAAAGAAATAAAGAAAAAATTAAAAGATGAGATCCTTACGCGGGGAAGCACCGCTCAGGATGACGTCTGAAGTGTCGGATGAGATACTTAATGGCTTCTGAATACGAAGCCTCAGGATGACAACGGTAGCGTCAGATGAGATTGCCACGTCGCCCAACCAAAGAACGGTTGAGCTTCTCGCAATGACGGATTTAGATAGGTATTTTCATACTCACCTAGTGTTGTAAAACAGCATGAGGATCTATAATGAATAGTTGGATATAATAAAAAATGGTTTCTTACTACTCGTTGATATATTTTTTTAAGACTGGGGGATGTTGAGTGTTTCTTGATATCTGGTTAAAAGGCTTGAATCTTCAATTGGGCTGGTATATTTTCTTTTTCTCTCTTCTTTTTTTGGGGATATTAATTGGTTTCTTTTTTCAGAAACTCAATAAACTGTTTTATGTCATTTCTACTTTTTTGTTCTTTCTCATAGGAGGACGATTGTTGCTCTTAAGTACGAATCCGATTCGATGGGCTAGGAATGCTGTTGATCATTTGTTTTTTAATCCCAAATCAATTATTTTTTGGTTGGCTATCGTTCTTTCTTTGGTTATTTCTTTCATGGTGATTTCTTCTAAAAAGGGTGAATTTATTGGGAGGTTTTTTGCCGGTTTTGTTGTAACTATAAATGTATTTTATCTCCTTATCTGGTTGTCGGATTGGGTCGAAATAATTCGTTTTTTACGTTACTTTAGTTTTATTGGGATTTTGTTGATTTCAATTATAATGGGAATACTTTGCATAAATTGGAAAGGTCTGCTCAGAGCGTTGAGTTCTTTGCTGGGAAGTTCGCTGTTGATTATTGCTTTTTGTGAAGTGTTGAAAAGACTGGGTGAAAGTGATACTTTTTTTGGGCAAAGTCCGTTTGTTCTTTTTATTTTTTTAGTTGGCGCAGTGTTGATGGATGCAGTTCAATTTAGAACTTAAGGGAAATTTCTTTTTTTTAAAAGATAGACCCTCATGCCACTTGGTGATATCGGATGAAGGTGAAAACCTAAGATTCGACATACCATGACATGTCGCTACAATAATTAAAGAATGGGCAACATACATTGTGCCCCTAAATTTTATATCCTTTAGTATGGGCTTGATTTTTCTAGCCCGTTGATGAGTTTACCAGAAGGAATTAAATAAGAAAGCTGAGGAATGTTTATTCAATGGATTTTTCTTCGCATCAACTTGAATCAATGAATCAATCTTTGATTCATAAATCAAAATATTTCCAAATCGACTACGAAACAGAATTAAATGAAGAGCAGCAAAAGGTCGTATTTGCTGATGAAGGTCCTCTGTTGGTTATTGCCGGTGCAGGAAGCGGAAAAACCCGCACCATTACTTATCGGGTTGCTCGTCTCATTGAGCAGGGTGTCAATCCCGAGAATATTTTATTGGCTACTTTTACCAATAAAGCTGCTCGAGAAATGTTGCACCGAGTAGAGTGTTTATTGGGCCTTTCATTAAACCGAATGTGGGGAGGGACTTTTCATCATATCGGGAATCTAATTCTAAGGCGAGAAGCAAAAAAAGTTGGTTTTGACTTTAATTACACCATATTAGATCGGGAAGACCAAAAAGATTTAGTAGAAACCTGTATTCTTCAGTCGGGGGTTGATATCAAAGCTCGCCGTTTTCCTAAAGCCGATGTCGTTATGCAAGTCATCAACCTCTGCAGAAATACGCTGGTATCGATCGAGGACATCATTGATAAAAATTACCCCCAATTTAGAGAATGGACGGGAAACATTAGTCATATTTTTGCTCTTTACCAAAACCGAAAAAGAGAATTGAACTGCATGGATTTTGATGATTTATTGAGTTATGTCTGGGAACTATTTCAAAAGGATGAAGCAACCCGACGAAAATATGCTCAAATGTTTCATCATGTGCTGGTAGACGAATACCAGGATACCAACCTTATTCAGGCAGAAATTGTAGATTTTTTTGCCAGTGAGTATCGGAATGTCTTAGCAGTCGGGGATGACTCACAGAGTATTTACTCCTTTCGAGGAGCTAATTTTGCCAATATCATGGATTTTCCCAAGAAGTATCCAGATTGTGTCCTCTTTAAATTGGAAACCAACTATCGGAGCGTTCCACCTATCCTGGAATTGGCAAACCAAGTGATTGCAAAAAACACTCGACAATATAAGAAAACCCTGCAAGCGGTTAGAAAGTCTGGCGAAAAGCCTGTTGTTGTTCCAGCAAGGAACACCTCACAACAAAGTGAATTTGTCGCCACCCAAATCTTAACGATTCGGGATAATGGATATTCCCTTCGCGATATAGCGATTTTATACCGAGCCCATTATCAAAGCATGGAACTCCAAATGGAGCTCACTCGTCGGGGAATTCCTTTTGAGGTTCGCTCCGGATTACGGTTTTTTGAACAGGCACATATTAAGGATATAGTTGCTTACTTAAAAGTGATAGCTAATCCCCGGGATGAAATTGCCTGGAAACGAGTTTTGAAAATATATCCCGGAATTGGGAAAGCGACCAGTGAAAAAATATGGGAATTTTTTAGAGAATCGGTTGATCCTTTGGGTTTGATTCAGAAAAGAGAACTTCCTGAAAATATTTCGCGAGGAGCCCGGGAGGGGTTATTGACGTTAGAAGAATTACTATCCCAGTTAGAAGAAATTGACTTCCAACCTGGTACCATGATTCAAAAAATTATCCAGGGAAGCTACAATGAATATTTAACCACCCATTATCCTGATTATCGAGAGCGGCTTCAAGATATTGAGGAATTAGCTAACTTTGCTTCTCAATATAAGTCTCTGGATGATTTTTTAAGTGAACTGGCACTTTTAGGTGACATGGAAGCTGAAAATATTGTTGATGGTGGACTTCCTGATGAAAAAGTAACCCTATCATCAGTTCATCAAGCCAAGGGTTTGGAATGGCCGGTGGTGTTTGTTATTTGGCTCTGTGAGGGAGGTTTCCCTTCAGGGAGAAGTATTGAAAAAGAAGAGGATATCGAAGAAGAGCGAAGATTATTTTATGTAGCCTGTACCCGAGCCAAGGACTATCTTTTTCTTTGCTATCCAATCGTGGCTGAAGGAAATCGGGCTCAAACCTCATTTATACGCAAACCTTCACGCTTTCTTAAAGAAATAGACTCTCGTTCTTATACCAAATGGCTGCTCGATCGTTCAGAAAATCAATGGTAGGAAAGTTTTCTTAGAAAAATGATTTCCAAAAAAGTTGGAAATAACCAGAGATTTTGCATTTGGTTTTTGTCTATGGAGAGGAGGAAAATTCTTTGGTCTCTTGGGATAAAAAAGAAAAAATGACCATTGGCGAATTATTAAAGCTGAACGATTTGGTTAGTGGGTATGAACTGGGAAGGGATAATATGTTCACCCAATATATCGAGATTGAAGATGATGTCGATTTAAAGATTAAGAGAAGATTTGGTATGAAAACGCTGAATAAGAGAAATTATCGAAGATATTAAAACAATAATAAGTAAATGGAGAATAGACCCACATGCCAATTATGTGGGACCAAATGAGGATGAAAATAGGTATCCCCCTCACCTTAATCCTCTCCCACCAGGGGAGAGGAAAGAAAAAATAAAAAGATGAGATCCTCACGCCCTTAAAGACCGAGGGGGCGAGGGCGCGAGGGGG
>MWBQ01000137.1 GCA_002069605.1 Candidatus Atribacteria bacterium ADurb.Bin276 | reverse complement strand
TATGGAGCTCAACCCTGATATTGATGTTATTCTTGAACCTCAACCTGGCCAAGCAGAATTGGGTGCCAAGATGAGAGCAGCACTGGCTGCAGGAGGCGGAGCTGAACTTTTCTCTGGCGTTGGACCGCAGATCCTGGAATGGGCAGTTCCTGGATCAATTCAACCTCTTACACCAGATGTGTTTCCGTCGGTAGATTGGGTTAAAGAAAATTTATCCCCTGAGTATTATTTACAATGCAACTTGAACGATCAAATCTGGGCAGTTGGGATACCTGATCCTCCCGGAGATACTGGTATTCTGGTTAACGTTGATCACTTAAACGAAGCCGGTTTAGCAGTTGAAAAAGCCTTTGTCGATACTGATCAATTAATTGATTATGCTAAGAAATTAGCTCAATACGATTCAAACGGCGATTTAGTTCGTGCTGGTTTAAGCTTCCAGGAAAGTAATGATCCCAACTATTTCTTGAGTTATATTGCTGATCAGGGAGGAAAATTCTGGGATAACGACAAACAAGCCTTTACCTTCCAAACACCCGAAGCAAAAAACGCACTCCAATTTTTCCATGACCTTTTCTTTGTCCACAAAGTTGACAGCATCAACATGCCGACTACCGGAGATGCCTTGGTTCAAAATTTAGCTTCCATGGCATTCATGTGGCCGGAATATTTGCCCTTTACCGAGATAACTTATCCAGATATGAAATTTGACTTCATCATGAAACCAGCTTTTGTCAAGGGCCAGAAACCCTTGTTCAGCCATACTGATACCTGGGATTTACTCATGCCTTCTTATGTAGCTGGGGAGAAAAAGGAAGCAGCGGTTAAATATCTGCAATATTTAGCCAGCGCTGAAGGACAGTTGGTTTTTCTCGAAGAAAATCCTGGGCTCCCAACCCCTCGTTCCCTTTGGGATAATGATTACTTTAAAACTGGTAAAGGTGCCTATCTTGAGCCGGTTATAGATGCCATGAAAGAGGGTTCCTTCCGATATTGGGGTCCATTCCCAGAACAAGACACCTTGCTCTACAACATCTGGTGGCCGAGTATCGATGCCATGATTCATGGAGAATTAACCGTTGACCAAACCTTGGAACAAATGGAAGTTAACTCCAATCAACAGGTTGCCACAATGAAAGAAAAATACCCGAACGTACCGGCAACCTTTATTTATTGGGATGGACTTCCTGAAGATTTAGCCATTAAGTAAGATAGTATTTCTATTACTGGAAGGAACATTTTTTGTGTTTCTTCCAGTAATAGAAAATAAAAAAGTCTTTTAATTTTTTTTATTTTGTTAATGGTTTTGTTTGACTGATTAAGAATCAAACCCTTCAGTCAAAAGGAGGTTATTGCGAATGCAACGTGGCTTCGCCACACGATATTTCCCCTGGCTGGTTTTGATTCCTGCCTTAGTCTGGTTTATTTTATTTGTGGCTTATCCTTTTGGTTATTCGATAGTGAGCAGCTTTTTTCTTTGGTTTGTTCAAAACCCAGCCTCCAGTAAGTTTGTCGGTTTGAAAAATTACTTTGATATTTTTAAAGACCCTCGTTTTATTACTGCTCTCAGAAATACTTTGCTATACGCTCTACTAAAAACTGGTTTAGTCGTTTTTATCGGTGTGCTATTAGCTAAAACTTTATTTGCTATTAAATTTGGAAGCAGGGGGTATATGTTTTCAATATTTTTACCATCATTATGCTCTGCGGTGGCCATAGGTCTTTTTTTTACCTACCTCTACCAACCCCAATTTGGATTATTTAATGCCCTACTCAGTAAAATTGGTATTTCAAGGCAAGGTTTTCTGAACAGTCCTCAACAAGCAATTTATTGTGTAATTTTTACTGAAGTTTGGCAAGCTCTTGGATTCTCAACCTTAATATTCTTAACTGGACTCAATACCATACCCGATGTTTTCTATGAGGCGGCTCAGATTGATGGTGCCAGCGCCTTTGTTACCTTTTGGAAAATAATCTTTCCTTTGGCAAGAAGAGTGTTCCTTTTTATAACAGCAATTACAGCTATTTCTGCATTCCAGGCTTTCGATTTAGTTTTTGTGATGACCTTATCCGGTGGTGGAACTGGAGGTTCATCGGGTGGCCCTGGTTACAGTAGTTATACCATGGCTCTGCAAGTTTATAACGATGGAATACTTCGATCTCAGACCGGGATAGCTTCAGCTATTGCAATAATGCTCTTTATCATTATTGGGGTATTAACCCTTTTACAGCTTAAAATTCTTAAACCAGAATGGGAATATTAAAGAGTGGGAGGATTAAAATGTCTTCAAAAAGAAAAAACGAGGTAACTGAGCAAACCAAATCCCATACGATCGCTATCATTGTTTCTCTTATTATGATAATCCCTTTTATTTGGATGATTCTGTCATCTTTTAAACCAGGAACCGAAATCGTAAAAATGCCTCCCACTTTTATCCCCCATACTTTTACTTTAAAAAATTACCAAACTTTATTTGAAAGACTTCCATTTGGTAGATATTTCCTGAATAGCATAATTGTATCAGGTGGAATAACCATAATATCAATGTTTTCCAGTTCGATGCTGGGTTATGTGTTTGCTAAATTTAACTTTAAATTTAAAAACTTTTTCTTTTTTCTCCTGATGAGCGGTTTTATGATTCCTTTCGCAACCTTGGTTATTCCTATGTATCTTCTAACTGCTAAAATTGGATTGACCAATAACTATTTAGGGCTTATTTTGCCTTTTTGCCTCAGCCCTTTCGGTATGTTTCTCATGAAACAGTTCATGGAGGATATTCCCAACGATTATATGGAAGCCGCCCGTTTAGATGGTGCATCTGAACTATGGATTTATAGTCGTATTATTTTACCCTTAACCAGTGCCGCCTTAGGGGGAGTTGCAATTTATAATTTTCTAATGACCTGGAATCAGCTTTGGTGGCCTTTAATGGTTACTTCTCAACCAGCAATGCGAACCTTACCCTTAGGAGTTGCTGCTTTGGCTCAACAACAGGGGAAGAGATACGATTTATTAATTACCGGAGCTTCGGTTTCAGTTTTACCCATCATTGTCTTATTTGCCGTTGCTCAAAAACAAATTGTAAAAGGGTTATCGGTTTCAAGTGGTTTGAAAATGTAGTTGATATTGATAAGCAGGAGGATTTATATGAAAAAGATAAATATTCACTTTCCTTATGCTGAAATACTGAAAAGAAAAGCTCGTTGGGAACAAGCTTGGAATTTCCAGCAGCCTGACCGA
>MWBQ01000136.1 GCA_002069605.1 Candidatus Atribacteria bacterium ADurb.Bin276 | reverse complement strand
TCCGCTCCTTGAGTTGCATCTGCTCAATAATCGGTTGTTTCCAGATTTTAAACTAATACTGATCTTGTTCCAGCGACTCTTGTGTTGAATACTTCTTTCTACTAAATGTGACCAGCTGAGGTAAATAGAGAGAAATGGAGTTCTCCTTCTGATTCTGAAACTCAATATTTTAAACTGTAATCAAGAAGAATACAGGTGTACCGATCTATGATTTTCCCGTATGATCGATTTATTCTTTCTGGTATATAAAATATTCTACTCCTTCACTCGATCTTCGCATCCAGCCGGGATAATGCAAAGAAAAGTAAATTTTTGTTGAGGGAGGTTTTGGACTAAGTGCGGTTCATTAGGAGCAATATAAATAGCATCCCCCGGTTCGACCTTGATTTCAGTATCTCCACTTTTAATGATTCCTTCTCCTGAAAGAATGTAAACCTGATGTTCCCAGGGATGAGCCTCTTCTGAGGGTTGACTCTCATCGGTGATGGTGAAATGTCTCATTTCAAAACGAGGAGCGCCCATTTCTTTTGAAATCAACCAGCGGACCTTTTTTCCATGCGGGGTCCTGATTTCTTTAACCTTGCTCAATTTGGTTCGAATCATATTCATGCTCCTCTCTTTATCAACTAAGAAATCAATAGTTTGATAAGCTGCTCGGTATTCAATCCGTGAAAATAGCTTCCAATCTGAACATTCCGCAACCTAAAAGCGATGTCATTTCTCTCGTAGCGGCTGCCAACCAATAGCTTTTCAATATCAGCTTTATCTTCTCTTCCAAAAAAATCACCATAAAATTTGCATTGTCGGATTATTCCTTGATTTACATCCAGCCAGGCTTCGACTTTGCCAAATTCAAATCGATGAGATTTTTTAATCGTAAAAAAGGGTGATTCACCATAATTCCATTCCCAGGTTCGGTATTTGCTATTGGCTAATTCCTCTATTTTCTTGATGTCGTTTTCACTGAAATATATCGACTGAATTTCTTCATTTATTAAGCAAAATTGATCATAAAGTAGATTTTTAAATTCCTCTATTGAGCAGGTTTTTTTTAAATAGGGGTAGATATTGGTAACTCGACTCCGAATGGATTTAATCCCTTTTGATTCAATCTTATCGCTTGATACCCTCAGTGCCATTTCCAAGTGATCTAAATTGGTATTGAATAGCAAGGTCCCGTGATGAAGACATTTTCCCTTCCGGATATATTGTGCATTTCCAGAAAACTTCTTCCCTTCAATAGATAAATCATTTCGACTATTGAATTCAGCCGGGATTCCCATTCGATTCAAAGCAGTAATCACTGGTTCAGTAAATTTTTTAAAATCGAAATCCAATGAATTGTCTGATGCTTTCACTATAAACGTAAAATTCAGATTGCCTAAATCGTGATATACGGCTCCCCCACCGGATAATCTTCTCACCACGGCGATATTGTTTTCCTGGACAAATTCGTTATTGATTTCTTCAATGGTGTTTTGATGTTTTCCAATGATTATTGATGGTTGGTTTTGCCAAAGCATCAAGTATTTTTCGTCAACATGAAATGTATTCATGATATACTCTTCGCTTGCTAAATTGAAATAGGGATCTTGAGAATCGTTGATAATATAAATCATACAATCTCCTTCCAGGTATTAATATTAACTTTCATAATTTTACTGAAATATTCAATCCTGTAAACCCATTTATGAACTTTATAAATCAAACCTCTATCCTGAAAATACCGGAATAAGTGAAAAGTGATCAAACCAAAAAGAGAAAGAATGGATTCAACAATTCCCCTCCTTGGAGGGGTGCCGTTTTCCGGCGGGGAGGGTGCCTTTAATTCGTCATCCTGAGCCCTTTTCCCTTCTCCTTTTTCTCCCCCTCGCCCCCTCTCGCCCTCTCCCCCTCAGTATCTAAGGGCGTGAGGATCTCAACCGACCCCTCCCTCATCCTGACTTTCTCCCATCAAGGGAGAAGGAACCAAAAAGTCGCCTCCATAGTCTTTTTTACCAATCCTCCCTTTCAGTTTACTTTCTCGGCGAGAGTTTCATTTTTCTCCTTTTTTTATCAAACCTCTTTGTTTTAAAAGTAAATTTAAATTAAAAGGATAAGGAGGGCAACCTGGTATCGAAAGCGGGATATCAGTCTTTCTTGTACAGCAATTTCCAAAAGAGAGACGCAGATGATGGTTGGAAGGAAATTCAACAATATTTGAACCAAGAAAGACATCAATCAGAACTGTCGGGATTCCTTCTAAAAAAGAGCAGGAAAGAAGCAAGGCATTCATGCAGGCGCTGCAAGCATTGGTTTGGTAGAGAGTAAAAGTGGGCGGAATTATAGCTTCCATGGACACTTTTTTAAAAGGATACTGGGCATTCTCGATGCTTTCACCCACTACTATGATTTCTTGAATCCTCTGTTCATCGATATTCAGGTCTTCCAGATAGTAGCAAAGGTGCTTTACCTCGGATAGTCGGTACCCCATTATATTCATCCCCACCCAATCGACTTCCCAGTTATTTTCACCAGCCATGATTAAGTTGAGAGAAACTATATCACCACCCCGAGGACCCATTCTTTCCATGGCTTGAATGGCATCAACAATGGTGAGTTGGGTGGTTATAGCTTTGTTAAGATCAACAATTGCCTGATCCAAACCGATTTCGTGAAAATGCTTTTTCTCTTCGGGAGGGAGAAACCCCTTGAGATTCTTTAAACCCAA
>MWBQ01000135.1 GCA_002069605.1 Candidatus Atribacteria bacterium ADurb.Bin276 | reverse complement strand
GGCTCGTCGTTATCATTGGTATTCGCCAACCCTCTCATCATTTATTAACGAGCCTCACGCTGCTGTCTGTGCTAACCACCGGGGAAATATTCTCTTGAATATGGTTGCTAGCGAAGCCGAGTCGAATCGTCATGCAGTTGCTCATCTTGCTAAGGAAAAACCGGAAAAGATTGAAGCTGAAGCAAAAAATATAGTTGAATGTAATTTGTCAAGTCGGCATCCAGTTACTCTTGGAGACCTTAATCCTCGTTACTTTCATAAAATTCTTCTTAAAACTTACGAACGCCAACCAAAAAACTTCCAAAGTTTATTGGAAATTGAAGGTGTTGGACCCAAAACTATTCGTGCTTTGGCGCTCATCGCCGAACTCCTCTATGGAGCTCCTATTAGTACCCGTGATCCAGCGCAGTATAGCTTTGCTCATGGAGGGAAAGATGGTTATCCTTATCCTGTCGATCGACCCAATTATGATCGTTCCATAGAAATAATGAAGCGAGCAGTTGAGCAATCTCGTTTGGGAAATCAAGAAATCACCAATGCCATCAAGCGTCTTCAGCGTTTTTATCAATTCTAAACAAATTAAGGTTCAATTTTCTTCACTCTCCTTTTTGGGACTTCTCGAAAATCATTTGGGTTTCAAAGCTTATCAAAACAATCTAAAAGTCCTATTAAAAACCTTCTCTTTACTCTATAAAATAGAGTAGATAATTATGCTGCATTTGTAGCACCAGATGACAATGAAAATATAAACTCAAAAACCAATCTCCCTCTTTAGCAAAGGGGGTTAGGGGGATTTGATTTTATTGATAACCAATCGAATTCCAAACCATCTCCCTTTATTCAAAGGGAGAGGAATAAAAAAGATTGAACTCATGATATTGCCACATTGTGGCTTCTCACAATGACGAATTTATGATACTTCTCTCTTGACAGGAGAAGGCTAATACAAGGAAGTTTAAGCAATTTTCAGCACTCAACTCATTTAATTCTTTGAATCGAATCTTGCAATTACTCCGAAAAAAGTACCCAAACTTTTTTTCTGAGGTTATGTTCTAATGAAAAACAAGGGAATTTTGATTATTATCATGGCATTATCCCTCTTGACAACTCTATCCAGTTGTTCAGTCTACTATTTTGGATTTCCACCAAATACCGAAAATGTATCACCAGAAGTATTGGATTATGTCAAGGCACACTTTTACTATTGTGGTCAAATTACCCGATGGAATGATGGTTTCATTGATATATACGATGAAACTAATTATAAAAGAATGCCGGAAATACTGAAGATTTGGAACGAAGCAATTGGAGGATCGACTATCTTTCGACTAAGCCAAAATCCCAATAGTCCCATCCATATATTTAATCAAAATGGAGTGTTTTATGAAAGCGAAGAAGTCTGTGCATTAACCATTGATCAAAATTGCATCAACGGATGGCATCGTGATACCATAGTTATCATCAATTCTAATCCAAATTTGTTCTATAATAAGTTTAACATTTACTTGCATGAATTCGGTCATGTAATTGGTTTTGATAATCACACCATTGGTGACGATGATATCATGGGATATACCGCTACAACCTGTGTAATTCCAGAAATAATGGTAGCGGCAGTAAGATACGTATATGGGGCAAAAACCGATTTTAGTATGGAATTCAAAACCGCTAATCATTCAAACTCAGAGGTTATGGCTGCCAGTGGAACACCATAAAATTTCATTCAACTATTTTAGTTAAAATAACAAAGTACCATTTTTAATAATTAAAAATGATTAGTTTAGAAAAATTAACAAATTTTAATTTATTCTTTTTTCCCTACAAACCATTCAGTCATTCTTTTAATCGCTCCTCGATTATCTGGTGGTTTACTCTCTTTAAGGGTTTTGGCGGTTAATTTTACAATTAAACTTTGGCAGTCTTTTAGTTCAGCTTCTAAAGCTGCAATGCGGTCCTTCATTTCCTGGTACATTTTATCTTCCTGCGGTTTCGATTTTACAACTTCAGGGGCTTCAACTTTCTTCTCACTTTTTCCCTTATCGGCTAAGTAATTTTTCACAGCCTCTTCAGAAATTCGATATACACCTTTTTCTTTTTCAGCAGACAGTCTCCCAATCTTGATTAAACGCCTCACTGTACCTTCCGACACACCAGCAGCTTGCGCGGCTTCGCGTATGGTATAACTTGTCATAGGATACTCACCCTCCTTTTTTTATAAAATAGCTTTCTTTAATTATTTAGTCAATAGGGTTACAAAACATATGTTTTCAGATAGTTTTAAATTACTAAAAAAGTTGAAGATTTACAAGAATCTTTAGACATTTAATAATATAACAGTTTATAGATTAGACTTTGTAGGAAGTTTTTTGTTAAAGTTAAATGACAAGCTTTATAAAGTTTAAAGTATTAATCAAGAATTCTACCTTATATTATATCTTTTTAAATGATTCATCAATTTGTATAGGTAAATCATCGGAATAATTTAAAGATAAATAAATTAACTTAGGGTTATAACCCTATACATTTTAAACAAAGGAGAATTTAATCATGAACAATTTAAAATTCTCGGCTCTTTTGATTTTACTAGTTATTTCCCTTACCTTTTTTACCGGTTGTTGTCCAAATCAGCTCACACCACCCAATTCAGATGCTCCAGTTGATATTCGTGGAACTATTCTCAATATTAATCCTGCTCAAGTTAATTCTAATATTTTAGGTACTATATATGTTGAAGGACCCCTTAATGAAGATACTTTTTACGATAAAGCCTCGATAAAAATAACTTCTTCAACTCTCATATATCAAGTAGATAATCAACTTTCTTCTAATGATCAATTCGTTCAAATTCCATTTAGTGAGTTACAAACTGGGATGATGGTTGAAGTGACTTTTACTGGTCCCGTTTTAGAATCTTACCCAGTTCAAGCTACTGCAAAAAAAGTCTTGGTGCTGGATACTTTTGCTCAGTAGATACTTAAATTTTTCAATATTTTTTGATTTTGCTATACCCATTTATACTTAATTAAAACCTAAAAACATTAAAAACTTCAGTTATAAAACTGAAAATACTCTTCAGACAGGAAATCATTAAACAAAATGATCTTTTTTTCATTTCTATTTATTTATCTTTGATCTTGTTTGGAATTCGTAAAACATTCTTTTTTTATTAAACTTAAAATTCTTGCGGGCATGATCAATCAAGCCCCTACAAAAGATTTTAAAAATGGTGTCATCCTGAACCCTCGTTTGGTGAGGGCGTGAGTATCTCATCTGACACCATAGGTGTCATCCTGAGCGGTGCTTTCCCTCGTTAGGATCTCATTAACCTAATCTGTCATTGCGAGATCTCGTTTTTTGAGGTCGTGGCAATCTCATGAGTCATCATCTATTATTTGTAGTATTGTAATGAATGAGATTCTTATAATGTCCTGGATAAAAACTGGACTCCTCAGAATGACTGAATAACTAATTGAGATTGCCACGTCGCCCAACCAAAGAACGGTTGGACTCCTCGCAATGACGGATTTAGATAGGTTTTTTTATCCTCATCAGGCACTTTAAAGAACATCAGGCTCTTATCTGTTTTAATAAAAAGTGAAATAATAATAGAGCGCAATATAAAATAAGGAGGATTTAAAATGAGAACAGCTCAAACTGAGAATTCATTAAAAATTATTACAAGTATTG
>MWBQ01000134.1 GCA_002069605.1 Candidatus Atribacteria bacterium ADurb.Bin276 | reverse complement strand
TTCAATGCCATTACAGGTTAAAATTCAAGAATCAAGACCTGACCCCCAGAATAATGAACATTTGTCCAATATAGACAAATGTTAAGAACAAATGTATAATTTTATATAAAGTTTTTGAAGGTTCTGAAACTAAATTCAGTTTAATAAAGGGTGTTGAAGTATGGATTTGGGTAATCAATCCCTCATTATTCAGATTTGCAGAATGTATTATGAACAAAAAATGACTCAACAAGAAATTGCCGAATTGTTGCAAATGTCGCGGACAAAGATTGTGCGGCTTATACAAGAAGGTCATGAATTGGGCATTGTTCAAATTCGAGTTATTGACCCTTCAGAATCGACCTACCAAGACCTGAGTAAAAAACTGATTTCTTTATTTCCGCTTAAAATTTTAGAAATTGTTCCAAATAGCGATCCTGAAAACCCTCTTTTGTATAAAAATTTAGCCAAAAGAGCACTACGAGTTTTTATGAATTATATTGGACCGAATAAAAAAATTGGAATAGGGTGGGGTAAGAGTATTTATGCCTTTATCAATGAATTTTCTGATGAGAATCTCACCTTTTTGCAGCCTTCTTGGATTCCGATGATTGGAGGTTTGGGTGAAGCTGAGCAGTATTTTCAGGTGAATGAATTAATAAGAGAATTACAAAGAAAACTAGGCGGCATAAGTCACTCCCTTCATGCTCCAGCATTGGTTGAATCGCAGAAAATCAAGGAAACCCTTTTCACGGATAGTGGGATTCAATCAGTGATTAAAAAATGGCAGGAAATAGATATCGCTATTTTTGGTATTGGTTCAATCAAATCGAGAAAACCATCCCATCCACCATTACTGCATATTAAATATTTACCCGATGAAGACCGAAGAGAAATACTTCGTTCCAATGCAGTCGGAGACATTCTTTCCCGGTTTTTCGATAAACACGGCCAGCAATGTGATTTTGAATCAAACCCAAGAATAATAGGCATTAGTTTAGGTCAATTAGCTAATATTCCACTAACCCTGGCAATTGCTGGTGGAGAACATAAAGCTGAAGCAATCTTAGGAGCCTTGCGTGGTGGGTATTTGAATGGATTGATAACTGATGAGTCAGCGGTAAAAAAGATAATCAACCTTATTTAATCAGACAAAACTAATTCAATATAAAGGAGAAAATATGCTTTATTTTTCACCCTTGGAGTTAATATTAAAAGCAAAACAAAAAAAGGTTGCCTTAGGGTCTTTTAATGTTTTTAATATTGAAATGTTCCATGCGGTTACCATAGCAGCTTCAAAGAAAAAATCTCCAGTTATTATTGCCACCGGGGAAGTGGACATTCAGTATTTTCCCCCCGAGTTTGCCGTATCTTTGATGAAAATCTATTCTAAGAAATTTGATATTCCCTTTATCCTTCATTTAGATCATTGTACTCAGGTTGAATTGGCAGAAAAATGCTTACGGTGTGGTTACTCTTCAATTATGTTTGACGGTTCTCAACTTCCTTATGAAGAAAATGTCGAGAAAACTCGATCAGTAGTAAAAATTGCCCAATGGTTTGGAGTACCGGTTGAAGGTGAATTGGGAGTGATTTTAGGAACTCACGAGTTTTTCGAATCAGCTGCTCAAAAGGACATTCAACTCAAGATCACCGATCCAGAAGCAGCTCGGGATTTTGTTTTAAGGACGGGAATTCACACTTTAGCTCCATCAATTGGATCGGCCCATGGTGTTTATGTTGAAAAACCAAAAATACATTTTGATACATTGAAGCGAATATCAGAAGTAACCCATATACCACTGGTCCTTCACGGTGGATCGGGAATTCCGGTTGAAGATGTGCATCGTTGCATTGAAGAGGGAGTGGCAAAAGTTAACGTGGGAACTGATATAAGACGGACTCTGGTTGATACCATAGCTCATGAAGGAATAAATTCCTATGTTGAAGCCAGAACCATCATGGAAAAATCCAGAGATGCAATTGTGACAGTTGTTGAAAATTGGTTGGACATTCTAAAAAGCCCCGTCATTCTTCAGTAAATACCAAGAAAGAGGAGGTGTTTTTTAATTTAAGTACATTTCATAATTACAATTTTATAAAAATCAAAAAGGGAGGAAAAAGTTATGAAGTCTTTAATGAAAATACTTTTACTTGGAATTTTGGTAGTTTTTCTGTTAGGAAGTGTGGCTATAGCAGCCGATCCAGTAACCATTCGTTTTTGGGGCGGATGGACCGGCCCGGATAAATTTGGCATGGAAAAAATTGTGAATAACTTTATGGCAGAAAATCCGGATATTAAAGTGGAATTTTTTACTGCTCCTTGGACGGAAGTATTTACGAAATTTAGTACGACTTACGGAACCAACGCTTCTCCAGATCTTTTAGCTATGCATGTTTCAGATATATCTCAATTTGCAACCCGTGGAATGTTAATGAATGTTGAAGATATTGCTGTTGCCAATAATATTAAAGCTGAAGATTTCCCATTGAATGTTTGGGAAGGTCAATTTTACAATGGGGAACAATATGGGATTCCACTCGATTACCATCCAATGGCGGTTTATAAAAATGCCGATATGTACACTGCTGCTGGTATCGATCCCAATATAACCTGGAATACCATGGATTCTTTTGTCGATTCGATGCAGAAAACAACCAAAGATGATGTTTTCGGCTTAGCCATTGGTGTCAACCATTCTCATACTATGCGCTACTGGTATGGATGGTTATTCCAGCAAGAAGGTGGAGCTTTCTTGAATGAAGAACAAAACCAAGCTGTTTTTAATAGCGATCAGGGTGTAAAAGCGCTCCAATTTATGCATGATTTGAGTTATAAATATCAAGTCGTTCCTCCTCATGAAAGCGATATCGACAAAGACTTTCTGAGTGGGAAAGTTGCCAATCTTATGGAAGGACCATGGTGGGTTCCTGGAGTCAAAGAGCAAATAGACCTTAATATAGTTGTTGCAC
>MWBQ01000133.1 GCA_002069605.1 Candidatus Atribacteria bacterium ADurb.Bin276 | reverse complement strand
CTTCGTCTGGTGGAAGCGAACCTTTCCATCCTGCATAAGCAGAAGCCAGAATAAGCGATAAAGGAATATTGGGGTATCGGCGGTAAAACTCCAATGCAAGAGAACTCCCCCAGGAAAGGCCAAGGAGATGTGGGCGCTTGAGGGCAATTTTATTAAGCCATCCCGCTAAAGCATCGGCGTAATTAGACAAACGCCAACTTTCTAGCACATCAGATGACTGTCCACACCCTGGAGCGTCCCAGGCGAATACCGTAAACTCATCGAAAAGACCATCTATTTGCTGACGCCAGGATCGGCTGTCTTCCATTCCGCCATGCAGGAGAACCAAAGGTGGACCGTGGCCAGCTTGTGTATAGGCGATTCGGATATTCCCAAGTTGTATCTCTTTCATGTTATTACTTCTATAGAAAAATTTCCCAAAATGATTCTTTGCCCTCCATAGATTTTAAATACGAAACGTACTAAATTATTCCAATTTTCCTTGTACTAATAGGTTTTTATCTCCATGAGACCGATTTAAATCAATCATTCAAAGTAATTCGATTTTGATATTCGAGAAGTGGTTCTTGGTTCCAAACCTGGACTTCGATATAATTGGCAAAATATCTGGGAAGATTATTTCCCCATTTTTCTCCCGGAAGACCGTTTGATTGAACCAAATCTTGTATTTCGTCTAAGATGAATACCTTTCCATGAAAATCAGATAGATAATAAGGAGAATCTTTTTGATTCAACAATAAGAAGGAAACCATGCTATCGGGATAGGTAAAGCTTAAATCTTGTTTTTGGAAAAGAGAAAGAGGGACTTGAATTTCTGTCGTTGTAGAAAGAGTTTTGGCGTCGGGAGCTTCGATTAACCACTTAGAGCGTCCATAGATCATATAAATCGGATAGGATTCCCGAGGCTTCCCTCCTTTGGCAATGAATTCCTCTCGAAGCCGATACTCAATTTGTCGGCGCGTTTTTAAATATTGAGCAGGGTTTTCAAACCTTTCCCAAAAAATTGCACCTTCAATATACAAGTTTTGCATTATTTTGGTGGCATCAGCATCCGATAGTGCAGACAAACTTTGGAAGGGAATAGTTCCTTTTCTATAAACATGAATAAGATGGTTAATCATAGTGGTTACCATCCATTTTTGGAATATTTTTATCTTTGAAAAATTAGATAACTAAAAATGCTTTGTAACAAACTGGCACTACTCTTTTCAATTTTGCTACTATATAAAGCCTATCATTATATGATAGTTTAAAATCATAACAGAATATATTATTTTATTTTATGAAGATGATGTCAAGAAAGATTTTTCGATGTTATTCAACCTTACTATTTTTTATGTTGACTACCTATGAAAGGAAACATACAATTTAGAAAGGGTCTATAAAAATCAATAATTAAAAGAATCACATCTAAAGTGTAACCACTGAGGAGGGAATAATAATTGAAGATAGGGATTATTGTAGATTCAAAATCCGGCTTTACTCACTCTATTGCCCAAAGGCTTGAAGAAAAACTATCAGTATTAAGACATGATGTTCAGATTGAAAGAATTGAACCAATTGATGAGAAACAAATCGATATCAAAAAAATTCAGTTAAAATCCTTTCCGGATTTAAATCAATATGAAGCAATTATATTTGGAGCCTGGGTCAGGGGTGGATTCCTTTCTCCAGCGATGGAAGCTTATATGAATCAAATGCCATCAATCCAAGGGAAAAAGATTGCCTGTTTTGTTACCAAAGGTCTTCCCTTTGCCTGGACAGGTGGGAATCAAACTATTAATCGAATGGTAAAACTTTGCGAATCCAAGGAAGGAAGGGTTGTTGATACTGGAATGATTATTAGAATGGGACCGAGAAAGAAACAAACCGCTGATTTAATTGCGAAATTCGGAAAACTTTTTTAATTCCTTGCTTGGTTTTTTATTGAGAAAATAAATTAAAATGCAAACAATACATGAAGGACAATATCGGCGCTAAAATGAGCTATCATTGAGCTTTCTAAACCCCGAGTCCAGTATAACCATCCAAAAGCTAAGCCTGCAACTCCATTCAGGACAATTGCTCGGGTGATAACAAAGGAATTGAGAGGAAGGCCCATCCCTTTGGTTGCTGGAAGATGACCTAAACCAAAGATTACAGCGGCAATGATATTGGCTATCCAAAGGACACGAATATTGGGATGCAGGTCTTTATTTTTCGTCATTAAATTGCCTATCCATACCAACAGCGACAACAAGAATAAGCGAAGTAGCACTTCCTCGACAATTCCTCCATAAAAAGAAGCAAGAAATCCCTGCCAAGCCGGTGGGTTGACGGTTTTTGGGAGTACTAAACCCACCTTTTTCAGATTAAAAATCCAGGTATCTAAACCTATAATAATGAAACCAAAGACAATGCCGATAAAAATCGAAAACCAGGCAATTGGCTTAAAGGGTTTGATAATTTTTTCTCGGCGGGTAATTGTTGAATTCATTCCCCGATTGAGGGTAGAATTCATTTGACAGTATTTTCAAGATAGAAATAAAATGAGTTCTATTAAAAAACAAGGAATAAGAAGTATTTTAAATTTGTTTTTGAATATATAAGCAATATACCCTCAATTATTTGAAAAACTCAAAGATTATTCATTGGATAAACACCTCGGCAACTGAACTTCCAAGTATAATTCCGATCGAATCATGCATATTTGGTAATACGGCTTAATTAAAGCCTCTGATTATTTATGATCGGTTTTTGTGAATAATTGATTTTTTTAAAGGAGGGAGGAAAGATGAATTTTTTTGAAATGTGTAAAACTGGTCATTTTGAAGAAATTCTATCTAAGATTCGGGAAGGAATTGATGTTAATACTAGGGATGAAAACGGCTGGACGCCTCTTATGTATGCTGCCTGGTATAATCAAAATCCTGAAGTCGTTAAGATTCTTCTTGAAGCCGGAGCCGACGCTAAGCTGGTAGATGATTTTGGTAAAAAAGCAATTGATTATGCCAAAAAAAATGATTTCCTATTGGGAACCAGTGTTTATAAACAATTGGAAGAAG
>MWBQ01000132.1 GCA_002069605.1 Candidatus Atribacteria bacterium ADurb.Bin276 | reverse complement strand
ATTTCTTTTTTATTTTCAGCGAATTACCATATAAAGAGATAAAGACACCCTCCTCGCCACAGGGCGGCACCCCTCCAAGGAGGGGAATTGTTAAATTTATTCCCCCATTGAGGGGGGTTAGGGGGGTGTGCCTTTATCTCTTTTGTTTATTCTTTTTTCAAATTTTCTGAATTTTCAGGATAGACCCTCATGATTCTTTCGCAGCACCAGATAAGGATAAAAATAGCTACATAAATCCGTCATTGCGAGGAGGTCAACCGTTTTTTGGTTGGACGACGTGGCAATCTCATTTAGCAATTTATTTTAAAAAAGAATTAAAAGATGAGATCCTCACGCGGGAAAGCACCGCTCAGGATGACGGTATTTTTAAAAATCTTTGGTAGGGGCTTAATTTATCATACCCGCATATAGATTTTCAGGATAGAATAGATAACCTGTTGTATCTTTAAAAACAATAGAAAGAAAATATTCCCCCTTGACCTTAACTTATTAATTCATGTGAAAAGGAAAATGCAAGAGAATCAGACAGGAGTAAGTGAATAATTTTCAACATAGGCTAAAAAAATTAAAGGCGATGGACTAATAGCCATCGCCTAGTTAAATTCGAAGAATGAAAACCACAGACCTTTTCAACAAAATTAATAACTGATACCCATGCCTGCTGAATTATTTTCTAAATTACTAACTTCTCCAACATTATCAATCATCTGTGCCGTACTTATCGAATTACCGCAGACATTATAAGCAGTAAGGGTCACTAAATATGAACCAGCAGTTTTATAGGTATGAGAATGGGAGGGGGCTAATGTTATTGATTTTTTTCCATCACCATAATCCCATATATAACGAGAAGCTTTCGTTGATAAATTTTTAAATGTTACAGTATATCCATCAACAGTAAGTGAAAATTTAACATCTGGCAAGGGAGCAATACAAGGAGTCGGGTAAATAATAACCGGTGTTGATTGTGGAGTTGGTTCGGGAGAACCAAAATTAGCTTTGGCAATTTCTTTGGCATATTTAATGACCGAACTGTCCTTTTGAGGATCTCGACATTCTTGAAGAGCTACTTCAACTGAATTGAGGAGTTTATCATTGGGGATTAAGTTATTAATTTCACTCACTGGAAGGATAAGATTTGAGGGTATAAAACTCCAGGATTGGTCGATTGGATTAAAGGGAATAAAGTTTTTACCATAAAGAAGATTCGCTTGTTCCCAGATAATCACCTGAGCCGTGGTATAGGAATTGATTTCACCAATATTACTTATTCCTTGAGATAAACCATTAACTACTGCTTTTTTAAGTATGACAAATTGTTTGGAACCTTCTGGGTATTCTCGAAAGGCAAAGATAAGATATCCTGAAGATGATAGTTTATCTCCGACTACAGTTCCATTTGTAGAGGTCGAACCAACTTGTTCAAGTTTTCCACTTTCACTTCCATAAAAATGAACTTGTGCATTTGGTAAAGGATTTGTTGTCAAATCCTGAGGGTTAAGATTTTGGTTAGCAAAACATTGTCCCGGTGTTACAACCAAACCAAGTACATCTGGTTCATTTTCCGGAGATCCAAACATACTATTATTTGTGCAACCAACCATAAGAATAAGACTTAAAAAAATAATTATTCCAAAACCGGTTATATTTTTAATCAACAAAGTTCACTCCTCTCGATCCAAACTTACCATTAATAAGGTTAATTATTATCGATTGGAGAGTCTATAGGACAACAGCACTATTTATAATAGCCATATGGATAAAAAAAATCTCCTACTACAAAAAATCGTCGAGTGGGAGATTCAATTTTAAAAATATTTGGCTAAAAAAGAAAAATATATATGTTTAACTTAATCTAATGCTACATACCAATTCCCTTGGGCGCTCCAAGCTGAAAGAAATTGGCTAATTGAATAGGAATTATTTTTTCCGTTTACCTTGCCCGGGTCATTGACGTATACTTGGGTAGAGTCGATCCCGATTACTAACATGGCGTGCTTGGCACCACCATTAGGATTCATATTAGAATAAACTGCTGCTAAAAATGGTTTCCCTTCCGAAAGCATTGTCCGAGCTCTTTCTAAATTACCCATACCAACCTTGGTTGGGACTCCTTCACTTTCTAACCAGGCACGGATCTGAAAACTGTTCGTCCAGTCACCATTATAATTATTAATTGGAAGACCAAATCGAGCATTCAACCAGTCATCAGCTTGTATGATGTGATCCGGAAGAGGTTCTATTCCATAATAATAGGCACGCATCATCACAGCGCAAGTATGTCCGCAATTGCGGGTGCTTGACCAGTTTCCAGGTGGGACTTGAGGAAGAAAAGGAACATCGAGGAGTATCTTAGTATCGGAATGCTCGATAAATTTAGTGAAAGATATAACCGTGTCAGATGTCGAATTGATGACACCAAAGTCGGTTCCTGGAGTATTTACAAAATTGGTACAACCAGAAACGTAAATAGCCAGGAGAAGCCCGAAGATGATGAGTGGCAATAAATGCTTGTGCTTCAACTCTCATGCCCCCTTCAGAGTTTTCTCCGAAATCTTTTTTTGAGAGTGACGCACATTTTACAGACCAACTCGCTGCCGATCTGGCAACCCGACTGCCTTAGCATTTTCATGCTTTAGGCTCGCGGCTTTGCGTCCTCTCCTTTCGGAGAGTTTGCCTTTAATAATTATTGCCTGTTCCTTATTAATTATCGGAACCCAATCCAAAAACTTTAGGGTTTTTCAAAAAATAAAAAAGTTTTCCTCTAAATTTCAAAAGGTTTACAAAAAAAGCATTTTTTAGGAATGGACACTCACGGCTTCAGAATACGCATCCTGAGTCTTCGTATTCTGAAGCCGTGAGGATCTCATCTTTTTAGTTTTGTTTCTTTACCCTTTCACAGTAGAACCAGGAAAAAACGAAAAGCGCCCTCCTCGCCGCAGGGCGGCACCCCTACAAGGAGGGGAATTTATAAGATGGTATTTTCAGGATAGAATAAATAAAAAAAGAAAAGAAGAAAGAATGAGTATGTTAGAAAGCAGTAAGAAGAAAAAATTTATAATTTAAGAGTTAACAAATGCTTCAGCAGCTTTTCGTATTAACTGATAAAGACGGTCGAGACCTTCTCCTTTGACAAGATAGGCAAATGCTCCGGCTCTGACCGCCCGTTCTTTATGCTCTTCATACATAGTCAGCATAATGACCGGAACGTCAAAATGTAATTTAATTTCCTGAAGTAAAGCAATCCCATCACCATCCGGGAGTCGCATATCAAGGATGATCACGTCGGGTTTAACTGCTTCAATCCTTTCTAATACTCCTTGAATCCGATCATGTGTACCTACAACATCCATATCGTTCTGACGGTTGAGGAGGAATACTAAGCTTTCCAGGAAAAAGCGGTTATCGTCTACAATAAATATTTTTTTTGGGGTTGTTTTCATTCCTGTTATAATCAGTTGAATCAATCCTCCTGTTTTCACTATCACTGTAGCAATTATAAGAAAAAAAAATTTAAACTCATATAGGCCATTCATCCCATTTTAATAACTAAAAGTACTAATTA
>MWBQ01000131.1 GCA_002069605.1 Candidatus Atribacteria bacterium ADurb.Bin276 | reverse complement strand
GGCGTGAGGATCTCATCTGACGCAGCCGGCGTCATCCTGAGGCTTCGTTTTTCGAAGCCGTGAGGATCTCATCTTTTTGGGTTTTTTTATTCTTCATAAATACTTTTAAGAATGAGATTCTCACGTCGTCCGGTAGAAAACACCGGACTTCTCAGAATGACTGACTGGGTGGATGAGCTCAACCTTTATTATCCCTCTCCCTTTGGATAATGGGAGATTTTCTCACCACTCAGTATTGATCACTGAATCTCATCATACTATTAAAGCGAATTTTTATTCATTAAAACTCGGAATCATGACCTTTGAGATAAAATGAACCGAACCTTCTTTATAATGATATAATACACTTAATTCGCTCCGAAGGGGGGAATACCCTTGAAAAAACATACTGTTCTTGTCATATTCGTTGCATTTTTTTTGTTATTAGTTGGTCAGAGCCTTGATGCTCAGGAACCAACTATAACACCCGAGGAAAACACTCCTGAAAAAAAAGAGGTTCTTTTAGAAAGTGCTGATAAAATCACTTATGATTCTAAAGGAGAAACTTTTGTAGCCATTGGCCAGGTTATCGCTATTCAAGGAAAAAATCGTATTCAATGTCAGGAGCTGAATTTTAATTTAAAAGACAATACTGGAGTCTTTGAAGGAAATGTTACTGTTACCCGCGACCAGACCGAGATTATTGCCACGTCGATGGAAGGCGATTTTGATGAAGAACTATATCAGTTTTCTGGTGATGTCATTTTAAAAAAAGAACGGGAAGAAGAAACTGGCACATCAACCATTATTTGGAAAGCACCGACTTTAACTTATAATGGAGAAACCGAAGAAGCTAGGAGCGAAAATGGTTCTGATATAGTTTGGAAAGAAACTACAATAAAAACTGACCGGGCTGTCTATTTCCCTAAGGATGATGAGAAGAATCAATTAGAACGAATTGAAATGGAAGGGGAAATATTGATAACCGAAAAAGAACGAGAACTTCAGGTTGGAAAAGCTGTCTATTATCTTGATTCTGAAACTTTAGAAGCAGAAAAAATCATTAAGGCTAAATTTATACTTGGGGATTAATCCCAGATGCGTCGTTTGGTCTTGGTTTTCTTCCTTTTAATTTGTCTTCCGTTTTCGGTTAATGCCGAAGAAAAGTCTATAGAACTGACTGGGGAACGCCTGACTTATCATGGTGATGGAGAAGAAATAATCGCCATCAACGGAAAATTGATCTATCAGGATGTTGTTTTGGAAGGTCAAAAAATCCACATCTTCCTTCAGAAAAAGCAATTAGAGGCTTTTGGAGATGTCGTAGTCACCGAAAATAAAGAACAATTTCATGCCAGTCAAGCTAATTTCAATTGGGATACTGATAGTTGGGAATTCTTCGATGCCTCATCAGAATTTACTGGAAGGTCAATCGTTGGAAAAGTTTTCTTTCGAGGAAAAAATCTCACCCGCGAACCAGATTTAACAACTGTAGACGAATCTTTCATGACCTCTTGTGATTTAGAAAAACCTCATTATCATATCGATGCCCAAAAAATTGAAATTATTCCAGATAAGAGAGTTATTCTTCACGGGATATCTTATTGGGATTTTGGGTTTAAAATTTTTACCCTTCCTTACTATGTGATATTTCTCGACAGAAAGGAACAACTTCCATTTATCCCTATTATTGGGCAATCCTCTTCATATGGTTTTTATGTCAATCTTTTTTTCAATTATTTCGTTAACTATGATTCCTATGGAACAGTATATCTCGACTGGTACCAAAAAGATGGTTGGGGAATCGGAGTTCGTCACTACATTGAGCATCAGGATCCCTATGAAAAAGGCCAGCTTTATCTCTACTATAGAGATCCAAGTGAATCCCAGAGTACACTCAAAGCCAATCTTCAATACCAGAAAAAACTTGACCAATATACCGACCTGACCTTCAACACCGATTATAATCTTCTCCTCGATGACCAAAAAGACACTATTTCCAGTCAGTTGGCCATACTTCACAAAAAAGGAAGGTCAACCACCCGGCTCAACCTCACCTATAACTCAAACGCCAGCAATGAAAATTCCAATTTGGCTTCATATCTCAATTACACCTATGATTTTGGAGATAAATTAATTGGAACCCTCATCTTGGATTATAAAAGGCTTTCTCAATGGGGAAATTATATTGACGAAGACCTTAAATATCAGGCTTCATTTCAAAAATCCTCGGGAAGCATGGTTTATGCCCTCCGTTATGATGGACATGCCGATCCAGAAGGTGATTTATTCACTGGTGATCCTGGCAGGTATTTTTTTAAAATTCCTGAATTTGAAGTTGCCGGAAGTCGAACCCGAATTGGTAAATCTGATTTTTATTATAAAACCAGTTTTGTTGGAGGACACTATTTTGAAGAAGAAACCAATGTCCGTGATGAGCGCTACCGATTTCAGCTACAGTTAGATGGAACCAACCAAATTGGAGAAAATACCACCTTAAAACCTTCGATAAATTTTATTCAGGATTTTTATGGAAATGGCTTCGCTCGTTACATCTGGGAAGGAAATATTTCGTTGACTCAATTGGTTTCTGACCAAGGAAAAGTTTCTCTTAATTATAACCGGAGTGGTTATGACGGAGCGACACCCTTTAAAACCGATTACACCACTAGAGAAACCAATTATGCTAGCCTTAGTGCCAGCTACAAAAGTAATTATTGGGAAATCGGAATTGAAGCTGGTTATGATTTTATGAATCAAGATTTTACCGATACCATATTCAGCCTCAAATATCATGAAAATGACGAGCATTCCATCGCCTTGAAAGGGAGCTATGATTTTGACACTGGAGATTGGTTGGGCTTGGCAGTTGACACAACTTGGAGAATCAATAAAGATTGGAGGTTGTCGGTCGATGGAACCTGGAATCTTACCAACGGTAATCTCCAGGGTTTAGAAGTTGGGGTTACGCGTGATCTTCATTGCCGAGAAATTACTTTTTTTTACGACAAACCCCGAGATACTTTCTGGCTTGAATATACCATTAAGGCTTTTCCTTCGCAAAAAGTCACTTTGGGAGGATAAAGAAGACCAAAAAATGTCACTCCCTTGCTGTTTTTCGTAAGGGTGACAATGTATTGCACTCGATTAATGTAGCGACCTGCCATGGTATGTCAAATCTTTGTTTCCATTTACATTTGATACTGCGAAAGCAGCATGAGGGTCTATTCTGAAAATACACAAATGCTTAAAAATGCCGTCATCCTGAGCCCTCGTTTTTCGAGGGCGTGAGGATCTCATCAATCCAATCCGTCATTGCGAGACCTCGTTTTTTGAGGTCGTGGCAATCTCATAAGTCATCTTTTATTATTTGTAAGATTGATAAATTGTGGAACTGTGGAATCGGAAAGGATGAGATTCTCACGTCGCACAAGACGCTCCTCAGAGTGACGGAGTGGGTGGATGGGGTTGCCACGTCGTCCAACCAAACGACGATTGGACTCTCGGTTGTGAAGTTATAGATTGGTATTCTCTTTTTTTTGATGATGTCACTAATTGGCATGAGAACCTAATCAGTAAATTATTAATCAAGGAGAAATCATTATGAATCGAAAATTGCTTCCTATTCTAATGGTTACCATCCTGGCAATAAGCATTATGGCCACCGGCTGTGCTCGTGGTGACCAGCCAAGTTGGGGAGAAATTGGAAAAACCATGACTGTTAGAGGAATTATGAAAGGATTGGCTTCGTCGCAATATATCTATTATTTTGTTTTCGACACTGACGGCAACATTCTCACTGGTCCCAAAGCCGATCCGAACACCTGGGATAATTACTATGTTGCCCGTTATGACGGAGGAAATTTTTATTTAAAAAAACCTGATGGAACTCAAATTTTTATCAATGATGCCAGTGCCACCGATGTGACAGTAACTATGACAATAAATTTAGAAGATCTCAATAGTCCAA
>MWBQ01000130.1 GCA_002069605.1 Candidatus Atribacteria bacterium ADurb.Bin276 | reverse complement strand
TTACTCATTCACTTTATTTCCATGGTAATTATTTACAATGCTTACATTCAAATGTATTATGAAAAAAATGAATTAATTATTTTCTAAAAAAATGGAGGGGTAACATGAAAAAATTGAGTCACTATTCCTTCTTCATTACCTGTCTTTTTTTGATTATTCTGAGTGGTACTGCTATAGCCACCGAAAGCCTCTATGACATTGCTTATCAGACTTGTGTTTATGCCTATCCGTTAGTTTTAACCAAAGCGACTCAACTCAGCCAGAATATACCCGATAATCATTTTGTCCACTTTCGGAAACTCCCATCACCCAGTAATCGTGATATCGTCCGACCGAATCGTGATACCATGTATTCAATAGCTTGGCTCAACCTTAACAAAGGTCCAATACTTTTAACTGTTCCTGAGACTATAGACCGTTATTATCTGGTACAAATAATGGATATGTGGACTGATACCTTTGCCGGCCCCAGTTCTCGAACCACCGGTTCAGAAGGTGGCCGATTCCTTATTGTTGGTCCCAACTGGGATGGCCAGCTTCCTGAAACGACCTCTCCGGAAATCAAGGAGCTCATCAATGATTTCAGATTAATAAAATCGCCTACCAATCAGGTCTGGATCATGGTCAGGATTGAAGCTGGTAGCGAAGCAGAGTATCCCATCGTCCAAAAAATTCAAGATGGGTATCAGCTCGAGCAAATTGGAATTCCAAAAGATCAATCCAGCCAAATCCTATCAAACCCACGAAAAGATCCTCGTTTTCTTAAAATAACCCAAGCTATTGAAAAGGGAGCTGTAACCCCACCTCAAGTGATTGAACAGATGGACGCTGCTACTTTTTTTGAAATCTTTACTGAATTGATGATCGAAAATCCTCCCCATATTCAGGATTGGCCGATTGTTGCCCTCATGAGTCAGATAGGAATAATCCCGGGTAAGGCTCTTCACTTTGAAAGTTTAGATGAGAATGTTCAGAATGCTCTTAATCAAGCAGTTCAAGATGCTTTAAAAGACATCCATGTTCAAACACCGATCCCCTTTAAGGATTACTGGCGCTTCATGCCTATGTTTACTGGATCCTACGGCGCTAATTATATGTTCCGTGCTGCTATTGCTTTTACCGGTCTGGGCGCGAATCTTCCTGAAGACGCCGTATACCCAGTGACCAATATCGATTGTAACTCCGAAATACTTGATGGAAGCAAAAATTATGTGGTTCACTTCGAAAAAGATCAAATTCCACCTACTTATGCCTTTTGGTCCATCACTGTTTACGATCCGGAGATATATCTCATCGAGAATCCTATCCACCGCTATAATCTAACCAGCAGACAAAACGTAATGAAGCTCAATCCTGACGGTTCCTTAGATATTTACTTGCAGGATTCTTCACCGGGAGTGGAGTGGGAGTCGAATTGGCTTCCGATTCCTTCCGATGAACCGTTCAGCATCACCTTGAGAATCTACTGGCCAAAACGGGAAGTTTTGGAAGGAATTTGGAAATTGCCCAAAGTCTGTCCTCGTTAGCAAGGATAGATATCCATGCCATTTTTGTGACACCAGATGAGGATGAAAATTACTCATTCAGAAATGAATCTCCCCCTTTAGAAAAGGGGGTTAGGGGGATTTGAGTTTTTTAATGCTCCGTCATTTCGAGGAGTAAAGCGACGAGACAATCTCATTCACCCACTTCGTCATTCTTAGGAGCGTCTTTTGCGACGTGAGAATCCCACCTGGCGCCACCGGCGTCATCCTGAGGATTCGTTCTCAGAATCCGTGAGGGTCTCATCTTTTTTATATATTTCTTTATCCTTTACTTAGAATAACCAAAATAACCAAAAGTCACTCTCCCTGTCTTAATACTCCACCCCTCCATTGAGAAGAGTTGTTCAATTCATTCCCCCATTGAGGGGGGATTTAGGGGGGGTGTGCCTTTCATTCGTCATCCTGAGGATTCGTACTTAGAATCCGTGAGGATCTCATCTTTTCATTTTTTCACATAATCCCAATTCCCCAGAAATTAAAGAATCAAGATTTGACCTCCCCGGATGACAAAGTAAAGCCGATTAAAGGAAGCGGCTTGATCATAAGTTAATACCCATCTTAATATGAAAAAGTAAAACATTATAGAGAAATCGATAGCAGCAAAAGCTGTTAGGAAAATGTAAGAAAAATAGGGGGGAACATAAATGAAAACAGCAATTATTTATGCATCAGTTCATCATCAAAATACTAAGAAAATCGTAGAAGTTATAGCAAGCGTCATATCGGCGGATGTGGTAGATATTACAAAAGAAAAAAACATTTCTTTGGTTAATTATGATGTGATAGGCTTTGCCTCAGGTATTTATTTTAATACATTTCATAAAGACTTGATAAAATACCTTAAAGAAACCAATTTTTCAAAGAATCAGAGAGCTTTTCTTGTTTATACCTGTGGTTTGGCATGCCGAGATTATAGTAAAGAGATTAGGGAGATATTAAACCAGAAAAACATTCCCCGTATAGACACTTTTTGTTGTAGGGGCTGGGACACATTTAGCTTTTTAAAAATAATTGGTGGAATTGCCAAGGGACATCCGAATGATAATGATTTTAAGAAGGCACGTCAATTTGCATTAAAGAATCTGGGGTCTGGTCTTGATTCTTGAATTTTCTTAAAAATTATGAACATAGCTTGAGGAAAGCGATACCGGTTCTCCTAGATAATCCCAAGAGCATACTCTTATATCTAATTCTGGTTAGGATATAACCAGATCTTAGTCAAGTGGGTTGCGTATCATGACATGTACCCCGTCCTTATATCATTGGCAGGAATAATAAAAAAAACGAGGGCGGCATTTCAGGAGCTCGAGTGAACCCAGTTCTCTGAATAATTAACCCCAACAGCCACACCCCCGTCTCAAATAACAGAACATATTTTAAACGGGGGTGTCCCGTTATCCTCTTTAAATAATATAATAGACCCCAAGAATTTATTAAAAAGACGATTATTTACAATATTTTTAATCAATAGTATTATAAGAAAATTAGGAAAAATAAATTATTAAAGTAATGTAGGGGGATAGTATGAAAAATATTGTTATTCATCTCTTTCTGATAACCAGTCTCTTTTTCCTTATTCCGAGTGGCATTGCCAAAGCTACTGAAAGTCTCTATGAAATTGCTTACCAAACTTATATATATGCCTACCCAATTGTTTTAATGAAATCCACTCAAATCAAACAAAATGTTCCCGTCAATCAGTTTCTGCATTATCGGGAACTCCCGTTACCCAGTGATCGTGATATAGTCCGTTGGAACCGCGACACGCTTTATTCAATGGCGTGGCTCAACCTTTCTGATGGTCCAGTTCTTCTAACCGTCCCCAAAACTGGAGATCGTTACTATCTGCTACAAATTTTGGACATGTGGACTGACACTTTTGCTGGTCCCAGTTCCCGGACCACCGGGTCAGAAGAAGGACAATTTCTTATTGTAGGACCCAACTGGGATGGCCAAATATCATCTATTTCACTACCAAATATTGATGAGTTAGTAAATAGTTATAAATTGATAAAATCACCGACAAATCAGGTTTGGATAGTTGGACGGACCGAAATTGGCGACGAAGATGATTATTCCAGTATCCATGAAATTCAGGACGGATACCATCTGGAGCAAATTAGTGATCAAAAGGTTCAATCCAATCAAAAGGAAGCAGCTTCTAACAATGAATCTCATTTTCTAAAAATTGCTAATGAATTTAAAAATGGTGCCCTCGATCCACCTCAAGTGGTAGCTCAGATGGAAGCTGCTACTTTTTTTGAAATCTTTACTCAGCTAATGATAGAAAACCCACCTCATATTAATGACTGGCCAATTGTTGCGATTA
>MWBQ01000129.1 GCA_002069605.1 Candidatus Atribacteria bacterium ADurb.Bin276 | reverse complement strand
TCCCATATAAAAATAAGTTTTTAAACCACGTACCGAAAGCAACATTTTATCTTTCTAATTTCTCCTTCAATCATAATTTCAATTAAAAAATCCCAATTTTACTATAAATGTTTAAATAAGCATTTTGGGAGGCACAATTCAAAATGAACGGTTGTACCTCCCAAAATAAAGTTTTAGTGTTTGGAAATGTAAATATGAGTTACGGCATACCTGGCCCACATATCTCCCCAACTCGATAATCCATCTTTATTGGGTTCTAGCCCTTCACCTTTAAGGAAAGGTTTCCATGCCGCACTGTATTGCTGTTGAAAAAGGAATACTGCTGGACATTCCTTAGCTAATATTCTTTCTGCTTCTCGATACTTTTCAACTCTTTGTTCCCATTCTCCGAGAGAGTCAGCTTTTCGAACTAATTCGTCATATTCGTCGCTGGACCAAGCATGACGCCCACCGGTTAGGTAGAGGTCCATAAAGTTACTAGGATCAACATAGTCAAATTGATAGGCTAATAGGAAAAAGTTGTGGGTACGTTGATTCAAAGCGTCAGTAAAAGTTTTCACTTCCATAATCCGGGGTATAATGTTAATTCCTAAGTTCTCTTTCAATTGAGCCTGGATATATTCGGCGGCGGGTTTTTGCCAGGGCATTAATTGATCCTCTGCTCTAATCCATAGTTCCAATTCAGGAAACCCCTTTCCATCAGGATATCCAGCTTCAGCTAAAAGTTTCTTTGCCAATTCTGGGTCAAATTTTGAGGACTCTTTCGCTTCTTCAGCATCATCGTAACCAGGAAATCCTTTAACCAGCAACGAGTACTCTGGAGAGGCAAGGTCCTTAAGAACTGTTGAGCATAGCTCTTCTCGGTTAGAAGCATGGTTTATGGCATATCGAACCCTTATATCATCAAAAGGAGGCTTTGTCGTATCAAATGAAAGATAAAAGATGCGGAACATCGGCCAAGAATGTAATTCATCGGGCATATTTTGCCTGACATAAGCTAATTGACCTGGATTAACGTCGCTTCTGTAAATTTCATTATTTAGGTAGGCAGGAAATCCTGTCACCGGATCAAAGGTTCCATATTTTAATACAATTTTTTCAAGATATGGTTTCCAAAGACCTTCATAGTATGGATTTTTAACCAGGGTTATATGGCTTCCTTTAACCCATTCTTCTACTTTAAAAGGACCATTACTAACCATGGTCTCCGCTTGAGTAGCATACTCATTCCCATGTTGTTTAACTACGTGTTGAGGAACGGGAAAAAGCCAAACCAAAGCACCTAACAGATATGGTTTTGACACTTCAGTAGTTAGTACCAGAGTGTAATCATCCAAAGCCTTTATTCCCAATTCGTCAACTGGCAATTCACCTTTTTCAACTTTATCCCAATTTTTAATTTCTATCATAAGGCTCCAATACCAGCTAAAATCATAACCCTGCTGAGCGCAACGTTGTAATGCAAATACATAATCATTAGCTGTAACTGGCTGACCATCTGACCATTTCAACTCTTTTCTAAGATGGAAAGTCCAGCTCAAGCCATCTTCTGACACCTCCCAGCTTTCAGCTCCCACCGGAACTGCATTTAAATCTTTATCGAAGCTCATGAGAGGCTCCTGCACAAAGTCAGATCCACCTTGCAGGCAATTATAGATGGTTTGCATATAATCCATGTAAGTTCCACTTTCAAGTTTTAACGGATAATATAAAATTTGCTCTGATGCAGGAAGAGCGTCAGGTGGAAGAGAAACGTCAGCAGCAAAACTAAAAACAGTAACTCCTAACAAAAAAACTCCAGTAAGCAAAATAATCATAAGGTTTTTTCTAACTTTTTGCATTTTTTCTCACCTTACACTATGTATAACATAGTTTATTTTTGGTTAATGAAATAATATCAATGGTGAACTACATACATCACAGACATATTGAAAGCTAATAACCCTCTCCTCTCCAATATGCTATTATCTAAGAAACTTCCTCAACCTCACCCCCTCCCCCTCAGCCTTGGATCCATAGCATCTCTAAGTCCGTCTCCTATAAAAGACAAAGAGAGCACGGTAAGAGCTAAAAATATAGCCGGAAACAAAGTTAAGTACCAATAAAACTGTATATAATATAATCCCTCACTTATCATTTGCCCCCAACTGGGAGTGGGAGGGTTTACTCCTACTCCTAAAAAACTCAAAGTTGCTTCCAACATAATCGCATTGGGTAAACATAAAACCATACCTACAATAATAGGAGCGACCGCATTGGGTAAAAGATGGCGGAATAGAATACGGTAAGGGCGTGCTCCGATAGCTTTAGCAGCAACCGCATATTCTCTTTCCTTCAGAGTAAGGATTTCTCCTCTTACCAAGCGGCACACATCCATCCAACTTACCATAGCTAAGATAAAGATGATATTTTCTAATCCACTTCCGAATAGAGTGACAAATAAAATTGCTATAAGGAGGGGGGGTATTACCGAGAATGTTTCCACCAGGCGCATGACTACCCAATCTACTATTCCTCCCAGGTAACCTGCCAGTGCTCCCAGAGGAACTCCGATCACCAAAGCTAAAAGTGCTGTACTAAAACCTACCAACAGCGAAATCCTTATACCATAAATAACTCGACTATAATAATCTCTTCCTAAAGCATCTACCCCAAACCAGTGATGT
>MWBQ01000128.1 GCA_002069605.1 Candidatus Atribacteria bacterium ADurb.Bin276 | reverse complement strand
TTCGACCAGTATTAAGCAGGGCAAACATAAATTCATTCCAAACAAAGATGAAAGAGAGAGTAGCTGACGCCATTATACCTGGTATAACTGTTGGTATTAAAACATATCTAAGAGTTTGCCAACGTGTACATCCATCTACCATTGCTGCTTCTTCGATCTCGTAAGGGATTTCAGCAAAAAAACTACGAATCATCCAAATCAGAAGAGGAAGGACTAATGTCACATACATGGTAATCATTGAAAAATAAGTATCAGCTAATTTTAAAGACCGCCAAATTAAAAAATAGGGAATTACAAAAGTAATAGGAGGAACAATTCTCAAAGCTAATATAAAATATGAAAAAGCCTTATCGCCCTTAAAACGAAACCGGGTTAAAGTGTAGGAAGTTGTAATCCCTAATCCAGTTGCAGCTATAGTAGCCCCTACTCCTATTATGAGACTATTTTTTATTGATTTGAGAAAATCAATACTAGCAATCAATTTTTGGTAGTTTTGAAGGGTGGGGATAAAGAACCATTTTGGGGGCATAGCCAGAGCATCGACAGTAGTCTTAATAGAAGTTAATACAATAAGGATAAAAGGTATAAGTCCAATAAAGGCAACCACTGCCAAAAAAAGATATTTTAGAAAACGACGGAGGCTTTTTGCTTGACGAATCTTCATTAGGCCATTCCCTCCTCGAACTTTGACCACTTTAAAAAACTCATTATCAGTACCAAGACAACGATTAAAAAAATGAAGGCTGAAGCAGCGGCATAACCCATTCGAAAATATTCAAATCCATATCGAACAGCAAAAATTGAAGCATTTTCAGTAATATACCCTGGCCCACCACCAGTTATCACATATATCTCATCAAACATTTTCAGAGCATCCATGAATCGAAAAGCAAAAGCGACGACTATGATTGGTTTAATGATGGGAAGAGTTAAAAGATACATTCTTTTCCACCATGAAACTCCATCAATTGCTCCGGCATCAAATATTGAAGCATCAATTGAGGAAATCCCGGCAAATAATATAAGAGTTACAAATGGAGTTCTTAAGATTACTTCCATGACCAAAATACCTATCGGAGCACTATATATTCCCTGACTGAGATCAAAAACTGGAAGATGAACCAATTGTAAAAAATAGTTCAAATATCCAAATGTCACATCGTAAATGAGAGTTTTATAAGTATAGGAAACCACCACTGGGGCTACAACAAAAGGTATTAAAATGAGAGTTCGTATTAAGGATGAATATCTTGAGGTCACTTCTTCATCGGCTAAAACAGAGGCTACTAAAAAACCAATCACTATTTCGATCACCACGGCTCCCACTGCAAAAAGAATAGTGAAAAGGATTGCATGGATATATCGTGGATTGTTCGTTAAGAGATCGATATAATTCCCTAAACCAATAAAAACACCAGGTGGCTTGATAAGCTGGTAATTCTTTAAAGAAAGGATAAAGGTATAGAGAACTGGCACTCCCCCGACCAGCACTACGGCAAAGAGTGATGGAAGAATTGACCATATAATAAAACGACGATCTTCTTGAGTTGTCCGTTGTATTCTCATAGGAGTAGATATCCCTCCATGGCTTGAAACCATGGAGGGATAAAGAATTTATTGAACTGATGCTTTAAATCCAATTTTTATTAAGGCCGCCTCAGCATCTTGACAGGCTTGTTCTACGGTTTTGATACCAGCAACAACTGCATTCATTTCCTTAGAAACTAAATCGGCAACCTCTCCATACATTGGGGTGAGTAGAAATTGAGTATCAGGATCAATACCATTTTCCATCATCCAAAGCTGGGAGTCGATGAATTCCTGGCTTGGCATCGCTTCGATATATTCAGGAAGTGAATAAACTGATTTTCGCGCCGGGCATCCATAAAGTGGTGCCATTTCAGTAATCAAATTCGGGGAAGTTAACCATTGTACTAAAAGCCAAGCGGCTTCTTTATTTTTTGATTTGGCATTAATTGCCCATCCCCAAATCCATAAAGGATCTTTTCCATTTTCCATTGGTGGAGGGACATAACCCATTTTCCCGGCAACCTTTGAAGTATTTTTGTCTTCAAGGTAAGCGTAAGACGCATTTCCTCCTACAACCATTGCCAGTTTCCCTTGAGCGGCGGCGGCTCCAATATCAGTCCAGGTCCAATTGGCTGAACCGGGTGGTCCATATTGTTTACATAAATCGGTATAAAAACTCATGATTTCGATGCCCTTGGGCGTATTGGTATAGGAAATCATGTCCTTGAAATCCACAAAATCGAATCCCAATCGATGAGCCGTACAAAAGAGGTTCCACCCTCCTTCGCTGGCTCCGGACATGGTCCGTTCAATAAATGCAAATTCTTCTATTTTCCCATCTTTTCGTGCTTCTTCAAGCTTGGCAGCAACATCTTTTAGTTCGGTCGGTGTCTTAGGGGGAGTCAGATTTAACAAACTAAAAATATCTTTCCGATACCAAAGTAAAAAGTATTCAGCGGTGAAGGGAATCATCACCAATTTGTCTCCGGATATTCCCCCTGCTAAAACGTCTTTGGGATAATCGTCAATGTTATACCAGTCTTTATCCGTCAGTTTGGGATTATCTAAGTAAGGTTGGAGCGATTCCATATAGCCAGGTTGAGCGAATTCTTCTCGGTTGGAGAATCCAACATTGGCGACATCATACTCACCCATACCAGAAGCATAATCGACCAATTGTTTTTTCTTGCGGTCAACATCGTTTAATAATTCGAAATTTACTTTTATTCCAGTAAGTTCTTCAAACTCAGCAATTTTACTTTTATAAACTTCTGAGACTGGCATTGATGTAGCTAAAACATTTAGTTGAGTTCCTTTGAATTGCACCCAATCAATGTTTCCCCAATTAGATTCATCCGCAGCCGCTATTTGACAAATTAACAATATTCCGAATATGAATAGAACTAAACCTCCAAATTTCTTCACTTTTCCATCCTCCTTTTTTATAACTCCTTAAAATTTACAACTTAATAAAAAATTGACCTGTTGATATAGATTTACTTTAAAAAATGACTTTCACCCCCTTAAAATTGTAATTCCTTACATGAGAAACCGTGTTGAATTGCTAGATCGAAATTTTTTAATCATAAAAATTTACACGTGTAGTTTACACGTGTAAAATATAGGATATTTTCTACACAATTGTCAAGAGGGTTTTTGTTTTTTTTAGGAAATCAATGAAGAAAATTTTTTAAAGTACTTTAAATCTATATTTGAGGGTTTCTTTTCAAAATTTTTACTGATTCTAATCATCGATTGGATCTCCCATCCACCAGAGTTATTGGCGAGAACAATTACCTTGTTTCCAGATTTTCTAAGGGGGAAGGTATTTTACCTTGGTCTTGGCTATACAATTAAAAAAGGATTGTTATTACATCTAGGATGATATGGTACTCTCCCTAAAATGGA
>MWBQ01000127.1 GCA_002069605.1 Candidatus Atribacteria bacterium ADurb.Bin276 | reverse complement strand
GGGACAGATTTTCCTTCTGGATCCATGCAATTTGGGCAATAGCTTTTGCATGATGGCGATGTCAATCATTTCATTGGTTCCGAGGCTCTGGTCCAATACACTTAGATGATGAATCAACCTGAGGATTTCAAGGGCACTGCGGTAACCAAACTCGGCTCCGGTTTTCTTCAATTCGCCAAAGAATTTTATCAGAGTTTCTTTGATATTATCCATGTCTGCCGGATTGGAGAACTGATTGGCTGCCATGTTCAGAAAACTTTTTGCCGAGGCTGCTCCTTTGCCTGTTAGTGCATCCATGTTGACTTCGCTCGCACCGTTCAGGAACGTCTGCATTTCCTTTCTGGTTACTCTGAATTCGATGGTGTTGGCTCTGTCCAGGACCTTGGGGCTGAACATATTGGTGGTTTCATCTATGTTTACTGTGCCGATGATAAAGAGATTCTGCGGAATGCCTAGTTTGGCTGGCACTCCGTTGTTGACGCTGCCTTCCGGGTAAAGCGGGATGTTTTTTTTAGATTCCATTACACTCAGGAAATCGGCAAAGTACCTTTCCACAATGCTAAGATTCATTTCGTCTAGAATCAGAAAATGCGGTAACTCCGGGTGATCGTTTGCCTGAATAATCAAATCCAGCACACCGCTATCTGGCTTAACATATTCCTCTGGCTTTAGTGCGTTGGGATACCCCAGCAGTGGTTCACGATTGGTCCAGTCGGCTCCCACAGGAATGAGCTTATATTGAACCTCATCTTCACAAATCCACTGTGCAAAAGCCTGTGCCAACTTGGTCTTCCCAGAACCGGACAGCCCGGTAAGGATCAGGAATGGTTTGGTGAGTAAGGAAGCGATGAAGCGGGTGATCAGCTTGTTAGAGTATTGGAGGCCTGATTTATCAAGCGCTTCAATAAAACTCTTTGTTTTAAAATTGAGTTGTATGTTTTGTTCCGGTTCTTCATCATTAATATCTTCACTGTTGTCAATTATCCTATGGTATTGGTCAATGATTTGGTTTAAATCTTCGTTTATGCTTTCTGATGAAGGTAAATTGTTCACATCATAAACCTTGTATACATAAGATGCTCCATAACGAAACGGATCTTTAGCGAAATTTAATTGATAGAACTCTTTTATGGTTTTTTTATCAGGAACATCCCAGGATAATTTTGGAGTATTTGTTTCGCTAATTCCGTAAGCTAAGATAAGCCGTTCAACTTCTTTATAATAAAGATAGACTGGATAGATACCTTTACTTGTTGTATTATCCCCTTTTAGAAAGGAGATCCATGGGATTTTTGCTTTCCCACCAATACCAAAACTTACCTTAACCTTAGTCCCTTGGTAATGTGAAACATAATGATTCGTTTTCAAATTATCTGTTTTTGCTTGCTTCAAAAACATGATTAGTTGCTGATAAAAGCTATTATTTTCAGGGATATTTGATTTGCTATGGAAAATGGCATTAATGTGGTCTTGATTTGTAACCTTTTTTATTGTTGACCAATAGCCTCCAGAAAAATCAACCTCAAATGGATTAAAATTTTTGTCCCATTCCACGATTAAATTTTTACCGTCTCGAAAATTTTCTAAAACTGTACCGATAGCTTTAATAGCCATTACAGATTTAGTTTTTTCTTTTGTAAAAGCTGCTTTTATTGCAATTTTACTTCCAACAGGAACAGCATTTACTTCCTCCTTAAATTTATCGTCATAACCATTTTCCCAAATCCCGTTCTCAAGAAATCTAGTTGTTTGGTCTGCTGGTTCATTGCCATCCCAGTATGCCCCAACTAAATAGTACTGAATAGGATCTTTCTTATTACCTTTTTTATTTTCACCATCAAAATGCTCCCAAAAAAACGTTCCTATTTTTTCATAAGACCAATCTTTAAATTCGGGAATTGCATCTATTGCCTTTTTACATTCGTAGTTAATTTCAATTAGATTGTTGTGATCTAACTCAACATTTTTAAGCTTGATATCTTTTGCAATATCAAATAAAACATTTGATGCTCCAATAGTAATAAATTTTTCCGGGTAATAGATTGATAATATTTTCAGTAATATAATATTATCAAATGGGATTTCCATTTTCTTTATTTCTGAAATTCTGTTTTCAGAAACATGTTTTATTGCTTGCGTGATTGTGTTTTTAATAGAAAAAAAGTGTTCTTCTAATTCTTTACCACTTATAATTTTCTTTTTTTCCCCAGATCCAATTACATATGAGCCATCCTTTGATTTATACAAACCGAATTTTGATGCATTGCCACCTCCAATTCCAAACAGTATAACCTTATCTTCAATTTTTTTAAACTCTAACCAGTAACAGAAACTTTCTTTATTAGTCCCCAAAACATAATCGTCCAAACTTAATTCTGAAATTTTATCTACTGGAAATTTGGTTACAAACTCTAATCTTCCTTTTTCCTTAGAATCAAGATATTCCTGAGAAATATTATAGGTCTTTGCTTTTACCTTTAGGGATTCTATACTCATATTAAAATGTCTATTTTGATGTTATTATCGTTGTCTGTTTTTTTTTGCTTTATAGCTAAAGTAAGAGAGTCTTATTCATTGTCCTTTACAAATATAGCAAGAGCGAAGCAAATTTCACTTTATAATTCATTCTTTTTTAAATGGATAACGGGAACAATGGAGCCCGGGCGGTGGGTTTAGGGGAGGTTCTTTTTGTGGTTGATCAGGGTGATGAAGTCGGGGAGGGAGGTCTCGTCGTTGATGTCAAGGATCAGGGGGATGAGTTTCCCGACGGGCTTTGCCTCGGCAAAAAGGGTTTTGATTCCGGGGGAAAGGGGTAAGTCGAGCAC
>MWBQ01000126.1 GCA_002069605.1 Candidatus Atribacteria bacterium ADurb.Bin276 | reverse complement strand
CTGGGGCTTAAGTTGAGAATGAAAATTACCGGAAATTACGAGTGTTTTATTGTTGGTTAGCTTAGTTAACAATATGTTTGCCATTTGCGTTTCTAATTTTTGTAGATCATCTGTTTTTTCAGCTCTGTTGTCGAAACAAATTATCTTTTTATTTTTTAGCCAGTTAAAAAAATCTAAGGACTCCTGACTGAATCTGCCATCTTGATAATCTCGGTATTTTAAGAATCTACTTTTCGTAAAAAATTCTAAATCTGTGGGATATTCGAGGGCGATTTGATTAAAATTATAAAGATTGATTAAGTGTTTATAGACAGTATAATTTTCTTTGATACCATGAATTTCGCCGATCCATACTAAATTGGTATCGGTGATATCATGATCAAAAGACGATAGATTATTCATAAACAATGATACTTTAAATTGGTGCTAATAAGATGTAATTAATTAGATAGTGAGAATGAAGGTTAGTAGGACGAGAAAGATAGAAAAGGCTAAGTGAAGGTAAGAGAAAATAATTAAAATAGTGTTGAATTTGTCATAAACGTTTTTGGACATCATAGCAACCTGACGAACGACAACAACGGCAAAAATTACGTAAAAAACGGAGCCAAGGAGGAAAAAAATTCTAAAGATAAGGGTGAAAACTGAATTGATGTCCGGCATTAACTGACCCTCCCCTCAAGAGCTTCCTGCTCTTCTTCTAAACGCATTTGTTGGAGAATTTTGGCGACAATTTCAGGATTGGGAATACGGTCAATTTTGATCATGGGGACTTCTGAAGCAGTTTGGATATTGAGATTACCGTAATTTAAAATAGTCGGCAAAAATCCAACAACATTGTAAGTGACATCCTGAATCATACTGATTTTAGCTTCGGTGACTTCTTTAACTAAAAGATTGTAAAAATCGATATCAAAAACACGTTCCTCGGTGAGAATAAAAACATTGAAGTACCAAGACAGAAAATTTTCGAAAGCGTAGATAAAAGTAAACAAATACCAAAAGAGAAAAGCGATAAATTTATAACCTGATGGAAGTGGAAAAGGAATTGAAAAATAGGTGAAAAATAAGGGAGATAAAACCATAAGAAGAGAAATCAGAAGCCAATGAAGATTAGTGAACCAGTGACGGCGAAGGACCAGAATAATTTCTTCCTTATCATCTCTTTGCTGGAAAGTAAAAAATTTAGGTCGAGGTAAAAAAGAAGCCAAAGGATGTTTGGCTGAACCAATCAGATCATAAACTTTTTGACGGTATTTAAGGTCTTTTGATTGGGTACGAGAGGAGGCAGGTTTAGATTTTTTGATTTTTTTGGGTTTTTGAATCGGACGGGGAGGTAAAGGAGATTTGGATTCTAATGGAATATCTGTGGAAGGTTTGGTAGGAATAACGTCAATATCGTCTGGAGCGATGGTGTCGAGATCAGTAGTTCTAGAAGCCATAGGATATTATACAATTTTTTAATTTAAAATTTATAATTTATATTGTTTTTAATATAGGATATCCTAAGAGAAATTGAGTGATATGAGTAGCTATAAGAGAAGGTGGAAGTTTTTTAGGAAGATGAAAGAAAAGATGGATGGTGTCGAGATCTTTTGAATTTAGATAAAGTTGGCTTTGGTAAGCAATCCAGTTGGAGTTGTAATTACCCATATTTTTGGAGATGACAATATCTGAATTATAGGATAAAGGACCTGTGTTGAGGGTGATTTGAAAAGGTGAATTGGTAGAAATGGGTTTGTAACCGTATTGGTTTTTAGCAATGGTTTCCAGTCTGATTTTGGGAAAATTGCCATAGAAATCACCTAAGCCAATAATGGAATCATAAATTTTGCCATAGATGTGGGTTTGAAAAAAGGTTTTGGGATGACCTAAAACCTTTTGAAAGAAAACCCCTTTGAACTGAGAAAGATTAGCTAATTGGTGCAAGACTTGAGAAGAAATATTGGTTGACCACGAGTTGGCAAAGGCGTAAATAAGGATCACTAGGAAAGTGTAGCAAAAAATATATTATTTCTTTTCAATATTGAAGAGGGCGGATTTGATGACGATGGCTCCGGGAGCGCGGAGATTAAAGACGGTTTTAAAATCATCTCCTGAAAAAGTGAAATTACCTTTATCTGTGCTGATAGTGACTTCTTGGGTATAGCCACCAGTGGAATAATTGACACTGACAGAATTGACGGAACTGATAGGACCACCATGGCTACCAACTTGACGAGCAAGCTCATCTTTCGACCAGGCGGAAGGGTCATTACCACCAAAGCACCCTCCCGAATCTATTTGGGAAAGATGTGAATAATCTTTTGTTTTTGAGTAATAAATAACTGCATTTACAATATCGGCAAATTCGGATTGATTAAGCCATGGGTGAGAGCGGCCACAGGTGTCGTTTGATCTGGTCCGGTACCATCCTTTGTAATACCAAGCAGAATCGGATTTCTTTTCCCAAGCATCATTTGGCCAACAAGATTGAGAGCCACAACTAGTATCCCAAATTTGGGGTGTAGAATAACCAAGAGAACTATAAGAATAAATGGAACCTCCGGCTGTAGATGCATACATTGTAGAAAAAATGTCGCCAGTTAAATTGCTAACTATAACTTGGCCGCGAGTGGCTTCAACGGCTGATTTCCAAAGTCCGGGGCTACTGTAACGACTAGATTTATAAACCTGACAGGCTTCAGTAACACAAATAGAACCTGAAGCAGATTTATTACTTAGGCGCCAACCAACATAAGAAAGAGCATAG
>MWBQ01000125.1 GCA_002069605.1 Candidatus Atribacteria bacterium ADurb.Bin276 | reverse complement strand
AGTGTCTTGTGCGACGTGAGAATCCCATCCACCCACTCCGTCATTCTGAGGAGTGTCTTGTGCGACGTGAGAATCCCATCCACCCACTCCGTCATTCTGAGGAGTGTCTTGTGCGACGTGAGAATCTCATCCTTTAAAATATTTTAAAAAACCAAAAAAAATAAATGATGAGATCCTCGCGTGGGAAAGCACCGCTCAGGATGACAAATAAAAGAATTCATTAGATGGTATTTTTAGGAAAGAAAATTATTAGAGGAGGCTTTATTGTGTCATTGTCTAAGGAAGAAAAACTTTATATCGATGCCTATCGAAGTATGCTTCGAATACGACTATTTGAATCTAAGGTCCTTGATTTATTTCTTAAAAACTATATTCGTGGCCCAGTTCATTTATACTTAGGTGAAGAAGCTATCGCGGTTGGAGTATGCTCGGCACTTCAAAAAGAAGATTATATAACCAGCACCCATCGTGGCCACGGACACTGTATTGCTAAAGGTGGAGATGTCAAAAGAATGATGGCAGAACTATTGGGGAAAAGCACCGGTTATTGCAAAGGGAAGGGCGGTTCAATGCATATTACCAATATGAGCTTGGGGATATTGGGAGCTAACGGGATAGTTGGCGCCGGAACACCCATTGCGGTTGGTGCCGGATATGCACTTCGCTTGCAAAAGAGTGACCGAGTGGTTGCCTGTTTCTTTGGCGATGCCGCCGCCAATCAGGGTTCGGTTCATGAGGCGATGAACATGGCTGCGATTTGGAAACTTCCGGTTTTATTTATTTGCGAAAACAATCTTTATGGCATTAGCACCTGTATCCGTGATGTTTGTCGATTGGATGATATCGCCAAAAGAGCTGAAGGATATGGATTTTCAGGAATAACCATCGATGGAAACGATTTTTTTCAGGTTTATGAGACGACAAAAGCAGCGGTAGAAAAGATCCGACAAAATGGTGGGCCGATATTAATCGAAGCTAAAACCTACCGGCACGAAGGTCACGATATTGGAGATCCTGAAGTTTACCGATCCAGCGAAGAAGTGGAACAGTGGAAGCAAAAAGATCCACTGTTAAAAATGGAAAGGGATTTACTTGCCCGAAATATCTTAACTCAGGATATCATTGACCAAACGAGAAGCCGAATCCAGGAAGAAATAGATCAAGCGGTTCAATTCGCTTTTGATAGTCCCGAACCACCAAAAGAAGAATTATTAACCGATATTTTTGTGAAAGAAGGAGAACAATGAGAGAAATTACCTATTCGCAAGCTTTGAATGAAGCGCTTCGTGAAGAAATGATTCGTGATGAAAAAGTGTTTCTAATGGGTGAAGATATTGGTTTACATGGTGGAGCTTTTGGGGTGACCAAAAACTTAGTAAAAGAGTTTGGTTCTGAAAGAGTGAGAAATAGCCCCCTTTCCGAAGCCGGAATAGCCGGCATTGCTGTTGGGGCAGCCTTATTAGATATGAAACCTGTTGTAGAGTTTATGTTTGTTGATTTTACAACAATTGCGATGGATCAAATTATCAATCAAGCAGCGAAAATCCGATATATGACCGGTGGGCAGGTAAAAGTGCCAGCAGTTTTTCGAACCCAGGGAGGAGCGGGAACTGGTAGTGCAGCCCAACATTCACAAAGCCTTGAGAATTTATTTTGTTATATACCAGGCTTAATAGTTGTAATGCCTTCAACTCCTTATAATGCCAAGGGATTGCTCAAATCTTCGATTCGGAATCCGAATCCGGTTGTTTTTATTGAACATAAATTACTTTATGCGAAAAAAGGAGTTGTACCCGAAGAGGAATATCTTTTGCCTTTAGGAAAAGCTAATCTGATGAAAAAAGGACAGAATATAACTTTCATATCCTACTCGAGAATGGTTCATGTTGCTCTTGATGCGGCCGAGCAACTTACTCAAGAAGGGATTGATGCCGAAGTTATTGACCTACAAACCCTTTCTCCAATTGATAAAGAGACTATTTTCCAATCAGTTCAAAAAACCGGAAAGTGTCTTACAATTGAGGAGGATTGCAAAAGCTCGGGTTTTGGGGCTGAAGTTTCGGCTTTGATTGGAGAAGAATGCTTCGATTATTTAGATGCTCCGGTTCGAAGAATTGCTGCAGCTGATGTCCCAGTACCTTTCGCAGCTTCTCTTGAATTTGAAGCTCTCCCCGATGTGGATAAGATAATGAAGACCGCAAAAATGATGCTCTCTTAATGACTTTTGTTCTTCTGGGTGCCTTAAGCTAAAAAACGAGCCATCATGACGAATAGCTATATTATACCATGATGATAGTACTTGCCTCCTCTCATTAGAGAAGAGGGGGTAAGTATTTACTGAGTTTTAAAATTCCATTCTCCTAATGTGAGAGGGCGAAATTGCGGGGAAAAAAGTATCATTGCTTTTTTTTCCGTCTCAAGACACGCTACTCAGTCGTCATTGGCCATTATTTTTGTGCATTTTTGCAACTACTGCTTTGGCACCGGTCAAAAGCATATTCATATCGCTATTGACCCAGAAAAATTGAACTCCCTCCGATATCCAACTTTTTGCTAAACCGGGATCGGCATAAGCCACTCCGGAGGGAATTTTATAATCCCGACACCTTTGAATCACCTTTCTCATTAAGGAAAGGACGTCTTTATGAAAGAATTCACAGGGATGACCTATTGAAAGAGAAAGATCAGCCGGGCCGATTAGAATCACATCGATTCCCGAGATGGAAAGAATGCTGTCTAAATTCTGAACTGCTTGCTGGTTTTCAATTTGAACAATGAGCAGAGTCGTATCATTTTGATCTTGAATAAAGTCAGCTGGAGTAGTTGGGCAATAACCTACTGCAGTTCCTCCCGGATAAAGGCCTCTTTTCCCTTTAGGAGGATATTTCATAATCTCAATGACTTGGTGGATTTCTTCGGCAGAAGTGATTCGAGGAACGACAATTCCTCGAGCGCCTTGGTCAAGATTTCGGCAAATTACTTCATAATCAATGGCTGGAATACGAACCAACGGTGAAATGCCACAATTTCTTGCCATTCGATATATTTGAGAAGCCTCGGAAATTGTAAATGAAGTATGTTCCATATCAACTACAATAAAATCCAACCCAGCGGCTGCATATA
>MWBQ01000124.1 GCA_002069605.1 Candidatus Atribacteria bacterium ADurb.Bin276 | reverse complement strand
GCCGACCAATACACCGGACAGGTCTTCGACAGATTGGACAAACTCCGGGAAGGCGGCGCCATCCACGAAAACTACAACGCCCTCACCGGCCAACAACTCAAAGCACCCCACTTCAGCTGGAACGCCGCACATTTATTGATGCTGTATTGGGAGTATGGGAGATAGTGAGGAGTCTGTAGTGAGGAGTAATAAGAAACCCTGCTGGAGTAGGGTTTGGCAGGGCTTTGAGGTTAATAGCTGAGGTTAGCCTTTCATTTTATTTATAATTTCAATCTTATTCTGTGTTGCTTTTGGCAGATACTCAAAATGGGTTTTAATGAATTCCTCAATTAATTCTTTCCTTATAACTTTTGTTTTTTCATTTTCCAACGAAATATTTAAGTAAATATTATTGGATTGAAAAAGAATATAATTTTCATCAGTTTTTTGATAGTTTTTTAAATCTAGTGGAGTATTGCCTGATTTTATTTGTACAAGATAATTAGATTTTGTTTTTTTATCAATTGCAAAGTATTCATAACTCATTGTATCTACTTTACGTGAATTAGGTACAACAATATAGTTGTTAAATTGAAGATATATGAATACTAAATCTTCCAACTCTTCAGAATCAATAAAATCAAAAATATTATTTAGTTTGAATTGAATATTTTCAAATTTATCTTTATCACTTTTTTCATTCCATATATACTTTGAATATCCACTTACAAAATCAGAATTAATAGCTTGCAAAGTTCTTGTTGGCCTAAAACAAGCTATTACTTTTCCAGGGACTTCATTTGTAGGAATCTTAATAAAATCTACTTCAACCACATTTGCAATATCAATATCGTTTTCATTTGCTTCAGTAGTATTAAAGTATTTCCATCCCGACTTGACTTTTGCCAAGTAATAATCACCCACTTCGTCTCTAGTCCAAATTAAATCACCTGGTTTTATTCTATTTTTTAAATAATTTACCGTATCAATGTTAGGAAATTGTTTTTTTGCTTGTGAGGAATATTCCTCCCAGCTAATCTCAGTTATAGAATCAGTGATTCTCCATCCAACACCTATAACACCGTGTTTTAAGCAATAATTAAAAACAGTTTTAACACTTGCTCTTCCTGCATTTGGTCTAATGTGTAATCGATATACTGACATGACATTGTTTTTTAAAGTAGCGGTTAATATTTTTTTACGAAACAAATATACAAAATTCTATAATATAAATCCCACAATTTTCTTTTATCTTCACCTGCAATAAGTCTCTACTCTACTGCTTCACTAAAAGAGTGACTGAAATGCCTCTATTTATTTTCACAGAACGGTTTCGCCTTTCATATAACGGTCATTTGAGAATAGCGCCATTTTACGGGGTGCGATGTTACACATTGCTATTTCATAGGCTATGGACATAGGAGTTGTTATACATTATGCGTTTATTCAGGCAAATACTCAATATTGTTGCCAATGTCTTCTAATTTCTTTTCTTTTTCAAGTCTTTTCAAGTTGTTTACTCCATTGTTTAGTACTTTCCTAATTTCATCTTCAGAAGAAGCAGGAGGGAGATTAAAGTTAGAGTTTTCATATTTATTTTGGATTGTTAAATATTTATCGATAACCTCAAGCTGACCATACCTCCTTTCTTTTTCATTTCGGTACCAAATATCTTTAATAAACTCGCGAAATTCCTTAATAATATCCCCAATACCTTCAAATGAAAAACCACCAGGTGAAGCCATTTTGATTCTGTATATATTAATCAACTCTTCACTTGATTGGTATGAGGATATATTAAAATATATTTCTGTTAAAGAAGGAAACTTCCTTTCTTCCTCAAATATTGGTAATGGGGAAAATTGAAAGAAAGGAAACTGAGGAACATTCTTAATATTTCCACTCAAATAGTCCTCTAAAATTCTCCTTTGTAATTCCAAAATTTCAATACACATTGGATAGTTAAGATATTTATGAAAATAGTTTTCATAAGTTTTCAGCATCATTTCAAAAGATTCTCTTTTTTTTCTATCCTGGTTTTCTTTTATCTTAATAGCTGAGAATACATTGTAAATCTCTTCAATACTTTTAATAAATGATTGGAGGTCATTTAATGTCCAAATGCCATTTGACCTAAAACCGATTAATTGTTTTGATTTTTCCATTGTATTAAAATTTAGTTATTTTCTTTCTTAACAAGTTGAATAACGGTTTCAGGCTTTTTGTTCAGGCTGGTTTAGTAGTACAAAACAATCAACCAACACCGAATTCAAATAGGAGCACATAGCTTTAAACTTACACGTTATCCCGCATGATGCAATACCCTTGTTAGTGGCTACCGTTATTATCTGTATGTTGTCAATATCGTACGATTTCATTTATTATTTCAGGTATTTCTTTGAATTGGTTTATCCAAATCACATTGAATCCAAGATGATTGGCATCTTGTTCTTCTATGCTTTCAATCACTGGAATTACTTTTCTGTCTTTGAGTTTTACTATCTCACTTTCTGGATATAGTTCTTCAATAGTATATCGCTTTTTAACTATGTAATGATTCTTTTCTCCTTTTCCATTTTTTCTAATAGACACATCTAATAGTCTCCGCATATTTGGGTCAGTCAGACTAATTCCAATGAATAAACAAGTGCTATTATTGAGATGATTTAATTGAACCAGATTGCTCCAACTAAACGGGTCAATAAATTGAGAGTGATAAGCGTCCTCACTAAAGACAACTTCATTTTTTGAAGTCAATTTTTTCCCTCTTGGTAAAAAACCATGAGGATGATAAATAGGAATTTCTTCTTCTTTAAATCTTTCACCTTCTGTAAAAATTGTTTTGAAGTCAATTTTTTCTTTTGTGAGTTTTTCTTCTATTAGGTCGTCAAAATTAAAGGTGATTATAGCCTTTAGAGGTTCCCTATTTCTTCTTTGTCTGCTTAACTCGAAAATTGAATCTACAATTTCACTTTTGTCATTGCAGTTTTTGTATAATGTGTCTCGAACTGTTGATGTAAACTTTTTCCCTAACAAAATTTTTAAATATTGTGCTAATATTAAGGGAGATACGTTTATTCTTTTTTGGAACAGGTTAGCAAGACTTTCAGGGTCAGGAACATCTTGATTGTTTGAGTATGCCGCTTTGAGAAGCGATTTTAGCAAGGTATTCCAAGTAGGTATGCCTGCATCATATGAAATACCCGATCCACAGAATAGGGTTAAGTTGCCATTGTTGTATGCGTCTTTTAAATTTTTAATTTGAAACTCATAAAATTCAGGGTTAAATTTGTTATTTTGTCTATCAATCTCTTGATACCTTTTCGTTGTCTTGGTTTTTAGGGCAGTTATGAGTTTAAGGTATCCATCTTCAAATGAGTGTCTAAAGTCAGAATAAAATCTATCCCTTAGTGAAAAGGGGATTTCACAATCTTCAATCAATACTGGCAGTATAATATTTTGTTCTTGAGAAATTTCTTTAAGCAGTATCGCAGATAATTCGAAATTCACCCAGTTCGAGTTTGTGCTATTTTTAGAAAGAACAACAATAAAATAGTCTGTTTTGCTGATTGCACCCGAAATTTTTTCTTGAATATTTTCCCCAACTGCTATTTCTTTTTCATCAGTCCACACATGAATGCCATCTTCACGAAGTCTTGTAGTTAATTGACTTACAAACTTCCTGTCTTGGTAACTATGACTTATGAATATTTTCATCATTTTCTGTTTTTCTTGCTTGTTGATGTTTCTTTACGGTTGTCACCAATTTATAATTTACGAAATAAATATACGAAATTCTTCAATAAAGATTGTTATTCCGCAGCTCTAAACCTGTCCGCTCCGTCTGTCAACCACTCAAGTGAAAAGTTCAGGAAATACATTTTGTAGGGGGCGGTTTCGTCTTCTTCTATGTAAACGCCGATTGTGCCGTCGGGTAAAATGGTTATGGAGGAGTAGGCGGATTCGTTGCGGGCAATGGTTTTCTTGACCGGCCAGGTGGTGCCTTCGTCATAGCTTAGCCACATTGTTACATTTTTACGGGTGCTATGGTTTGGTAAAGTGTGCAGAATTCTATCTTTATCATAACCATCTTTGGTGGATGTGTAGCGGATAATATCGGCATCACAAGCATTGCCCCATATTTCTTCCCAAATATTTTTCGGGCCCCAGGTAATGCCTCCATCGGATGATTTTGCCCAAAGTCGATTTCCTTTCGTACGGCTACTCATTAGAATATCGCCATTATTCAGTTCAACCACTTTAGCCTCATCCCCATCCGAAATCGCTCTTTCCGACACATGCCACGACTTCCCATCATCATCCGAATAAACCGCATAATTATGAAGTCGTCTGTTCACTAGAGTCTCACGTACAGCCATTACAGCCATCAATCTGCCGGTGCGAGTACATAAAGCGTGACCAGACCCGAAGAATAAGCTTTGCCACTGTGCACGAACGGGATCCGGACACTCTGCACCATAAATTTGGGCCGTAATATCCCTTGGCGGAGTCCAGGTTTGGCCGTGGTCATCGCTTGTCGAAATATAGGTACGCTGCGGATTTTCAGCAGTAGAACCCCAAAGTCCGGGACCACCCACAAATAGCGCAACCAGCTTTCCGGTATTTGATCTAATAATAACTGCATCACCAAAACCTTTGCCATATCCCTGACCCTCAGCCACTAAAAAGGGCTCCGACCAGGTTTTCCCGCCATCTGTACTTCGATTGGCTACAATATCAATATCTTCCGGCAGGTCGATTGAATTATATTTCCTCCTGTCCGTCAAAATCACCAGCGAACCATCGGCAGCGGTCGTTATAGCCGGAATACGGTAATTCGCCGAACCATAATCACTCGGACCATAGACCAGCGTCCTCCTAAGCAGAATCTCGCGACTCCCCTCGGGCTTCCCATTCTCAAATAGATGAGTCTCCGCTTCGGTGGAAATAGAAATCACCTCCGCATCCAGCTGATTCCCCTCTTTTGCCGTTTCTTTTACTTTGAAAGTTACCCAGATATTATTTATCCCCGAGCCAATCTCCCCCTCAAGCGGGATCTTCATTTCGCCCTCTTTTGGAACGGTTGAAGCGAGGAGTTGTGCGCCTTTCACAAGCGGATTACGCGGATCAAATTTCTCAGAGGCTCCGGTCGAATAAATCTTTACCCCATCAATATCATTGATATCGGTACTCCCATTCAGATTCATCACCAGATTCTCAAAAGCCACTTCCCTACTCCCTATCGTCTGCAATTCTAACCGCAGAATCTCCTCGTTGTCATTCCCTCTACCAGAGAAGTTATTGTCTTGAATAACTATGGAGCCGGTAATTTTAATTTCTTCTTGGGCAGGGAGACCGAAGAGTGGAGAGGTTAAAGTTAGTAAGGAAGTGATTAGAAGGAATGAGAGGGGTTTCATGGGAATGGCGGAGTTGGCGGTGATTATGCAAAGTTAGAAAAAAAGAAAAGGAAATAGAATATTGTTCTGAAAAACACCTATATGGAGCTTTTGAAACAAACAAAGCCAAAGAAAAAACCCATTAAAAGCCCAAGAAACATCCAAGAAAGATATCCAAGAAATTTACAATACTAACCAATAAAATGAGGGCATACACGGAAACTACCCAAGAAAAGGCTAAAACTACCCAGATACTACCCAAGAACACAATAAAACTACCCAAAAACTACCCAAAAACTACCCAAGAAACTACCTAGAAGTATCAGAGATCCCCTAAGAAATTTAATCGATCAAAACATTACTGCTGTACAAGAATATTTTTGTACATTTGCGATATGTATTATAGGAGAAAAATAATATTGGCTCTGTTAAGTATTTTTGATGGACAACTAACCGCAAAACAATTTCAAAAGTACTTGTTTTTATTTACTCGTGAGCAGACAATAAAATCCTTTGATTTTATTCCGTATCGTTATGGTTGTTTCTCTTTTCAAGCTAATCAAGATATTGCTACGCTTACTAAATATGGCTATTGTGGAATTGTGGAAACAGACAATGGTAAGTTTTACAAACTACTAAATGACGATAATTATATTGACACAATTAAATTGGAAGACAGAAAAAGTCTCCTTGAAATAAAAGAGCAGTTTGGCAAGTTGAGCCAGTCAGATTTAATTCGCTACACCTACCGCCAATATCCCTATTACGCTATAAAAAGTACTATTGCAAAAGAGTTACTAAACAAAAAAGAACTCAACACAATAGAACAACAAAAGCCTCACTACGCACACAAGCAACTTTTTACTATTGGTTACGAGGGCATTTCTCTTGAAACCTATATCAATAAACTGATTATTAATGACGTTAATGTGCTTTGCGATGTTAGAAAAAACGCTTATAGTCAGAAGTACGGTTTTTCTAAACAAACTCTTGAATTAGCTTGTAAAGGTGCTGACATCGAATACATTCACATTCCATCTCTTGGCATTGTTTCCGCTAAAAGACAAGATTTGCAAACGCAAGCAGATTATGATTACCTTTTCCAAGAATACAGGGAAACAACTCTAATAGAAAATAAAGATTCGCTTTTAACAATTCGTAACTTGTTAGATGAAGGTAAACGAGTTGCTCTAACTTGCTTTGAAAAAGACCCAAAACAGTGCCACCGCACTTGTGTAGCAAATGCACTGATGCAATTACCGGCAACCGACTATAAATTACAATGCTTATAGGTTTATGGCTCTTACCCGTATTCTTATCTCAGTAAAAACATATCCTACACTTTCTGCCACTTATGATGAGTTGGTTTGCACCGCCGGATTTAAAGAGGACGGCTCGTGGGTCAGAATTTATCCAGTTCCCTACAGGAAATTGAATTATGCCGACCAATATGAAAAATGGCAATGGATAGAAATGGATATTGTCCGCAATACAAAAGATTTCCGAAAGGAGAGTTATCGTCCTGCTGATCTCGACAAAGATATTATTATCGGAGAAAAAGTTCCTACTACGAAAAATTGGGCTCTTCGAAAAGAAATTGTCCTTAAAAATGTTTATACCGATATGTCGGTTTTGATCGGGGAAGCAAAAGATAAGGATATCGGAACATCATTAGCTGTACTCAAACCCAAAAAGGTTATTGACTTTATATGGGAGCCCTGCGGACGAGAATGGGACAAAAATAAACTTGATACCATAATTGCAAAACAAGCACAAGGCAATCTATTTGACAATGAAGAAACAAAAAAAATTTTCAAGGTTGCCAAGAAATTACCTTATCGATTTTCTTACGTTTTTACTACCGATGACAATATAACACGCACTTTAATGGTAGAAGATTGGGAGTTAGGTGCATTATATTGGAATTGCTTAAGAGCCGCGGAAGGCAATGAAGCAATAGCTTGTCAAAAGGTAAAAGAAAAGTATTTTGACCACATGGTGAATAAATGCGACTTGCACTTTTTCCTTGGCACTACTCAAAAATTCCATAATGTAGGTCTTAACCCGTTTATTATAATCGGAGTGTTTTATCCTCCTAAAGAGGACAAAACACAACTTTCACTTTTTTAATTTCCCCCCTACCCCAACAACCTGCTCGCTACTGTAAAATAAATCAGCACTCCCAGAATGTCCGCTAAGGAGGTAATCAAGGGGGCGGAGGCGGTGGCGGGGTCCATTTTGAGTTTTGTGAAGATGAAGGGGAGCAGCATGCCGATGAGGCTGCCGACCATCACTATGGCGGTCATGGTGATTCCGAGTACGAGCATGATCTCGGGGGCGCGGAATGCCGATACCAGACTCACTCCGAGGGCCATTGTGAGGCCCAGGAGTAAAGATACGAGCAGTTCCTTCCCCAGCAGTTTGGTCCAGTCCCGAAGTTGGACATCGCCCATTGCGAGGGCTCGAATCATCAATGTTGCAGATTGGGAGCCGGCATTTCCTCCGCTATCTATCAGCAACGGCAGGAAAAATACGAGCGACAGGGTGCTTGCAAGTACATCTTCAAAATTTTGAATCACAGCTCCCGAAAAGACATTTACAAAGACCAGAGCCGTCAGCCAAAACACTCTCTTTTTGTATAAAAACGAAATGGAGGCTTTCAAGGGACTGATAATGGCGTCCTGAACTGCACCAAACTTCTGGAAGTCCTCCGTGCCCTCCTCTTCAGCAATGTCCAGAATATCATCGACAGTCACAATTCCCAACAATATTCCCTTAGTATCCACCACGGGAAGCACTACCCTATCGTACTTTTTAAAAGCACTTACCGCCGTCTCCTGGTCGTCGAAAGCATTTAGCGAAGCGAATTTATAATCCATAAGGTCGCTGATCCGCTGCTCCGGAGAAGCGAGAATCACCTCCCGTATGCGGAGTCCATCGAGCAACTGCCATTTGTCATCCACCACGTAGATTACATTCAAAGTTTCGGAATCGTGCCCATATTGACGAATATGCGCCAAGGTCTCCTCCACGGTAAAATGGGGTCTCACTGCCACATATTCGGGGGTCATCAATCGACCGATGCTATCTTCGGGATAACCAAGCAAAGTGGTAGCTACC
>MWBQ01000123.1 GCA_002069605.1 Candidatus Atribacteria bacterium ADurb.Bin276 | reverse complement strand
GGGATTAATTGAGCTGTATCAAGCAACCTTCAAAAGTTCGTATCTCATTGAAGCCGACCAACTCATGCGTTACACCTTGGAACATTTTTGGGATAAAGATTACCATGGTTTTTATTTGAGTGCTGATTTTACTGACTCTCTCCCCTTTAGAAAAAAAGAATTTTACGATGGAGTAACTCCATCAGGCAATTCAGTTGCCTTTCTGGATTTAATACTGCTTAATCGATTCTTTTCGGATTTTTTTTACCAACAAAAATCTAAAGAAATGGCTAAAGCTTTCTTTAATAACTTAAAAACCTATCCTACTGCTCATCTTTTTTTTGGTATGGGACTCCTTTATGAATTTGGACACGGTGCTGAAGCTATTATTGCCGGTGATCTTCAATCCAAAGCAACCCAGGAAATTATTGAAATACTGAACCATGAGTACCACCCTCAACTTCTGCTTTTATATGCTCCATCATCAGTGCAAGAAAAAAACCTACCCCACCTGAACTTTTATTATCCTATTGATGGCAAACCAACTCTTTACTTCTGTCAAAACTACCAGTGCCAGCCGGGTATAAATGATATTGAAAAGATAAAAAATAGAGTAAAGATTCTGTAAATTTATCCGAGCTGGAATTTAATTGATAGGTTTTTTAGTGCCTTCATTCATTCCATTTTCTATTTCACAACCAATAACAAAACACCGAATTGCCCTAAATCCCCCTTGTAAATATTTTTATATTCTGATATCATAATGGTTTTAATATTCTCTTTAAAGTATTGAACCATAATTTATAATCTCTCTTAAAGTATCAAAAATCGAGAGTATTTTATTCGCTATTTATTTTTTGAAAGGAAGTTTTAAAAATGGACCATTCAGCACAGCTTCGGGACACAAAAATATCAACCTTATTGTGGCGGTTTTCTATTCCAGCCATAGTAGGCATGTTAGTCAATGCCCTGTATAACATTGTTGACCGGATTTATGTTGGTCAAGGCGTTGGTTCACTTGGTATTGCTGGAATTGCAATCGGTTTCCCTTATATGATGCTCATGATGTCCTTTGGGATGTTAGTGGGCATGGGATCAACTGCATTAGTCTCGATCAAATTAGGTGAAAGAAAAAAGGAAGAAGCTGAGCGAACTTTAGGTAATGCTTTCATATTGATAGTTTTAATTTCAATTGGATTATCAGTAATTGGTTTATTATTTATCAAGCCAATCTTAGTTATTTCGGGTGGGAGTGAAACCGTCCTCCCCTATGCCATAGATTATTTAAGAATAATCCTTATTGGTGGGATATTCAGTGGCATAGGATTTGGTTTGAATAACATCATCCGGGCTGAAGGAAATCCTCGCACCGCTATGTCGACCATGTTAATTGGTGCACTGTTGAATACCATTTTAGACCCAATTTTTATCTTTTGGTTTGGATGGGGTATTAAAGGAGCAGCGATCGCTACCATCTTATCGCAATTGGTTTCAGCGGTTTGGGTGCTGAGATATTTTCTTAGTGGAAAAAGCACCTTACATTTCCAGGCTAAAAACCTCAAGCTATTTATGCCAATTGTTTCGAAAATATTAGCAATTGGAACGGCACCTTTTGTGTTACAAATGGGAACAACTCTGCTCTATGTTATCCTTAATAATTTTTTGAACCAATATGGTGGAGATACCGCTATTTCGGTAATGGGAATTATCAACAGTATCAATATGCTGATACTCATGCCAATTTTTGGAATTAACCAGGGTGCTCAGCCTATTATTGGTTATAACTTTGGGGCACAACAATTTGATCGGGTAAAGGAAACAGTTAAAACTGCCAGCTTATCGGCTACCGGTGTGGTGATCCTGGGTTTTATTTTTTTAATGGCTTTTCCCCAGCAGTTCATCATGCTTTTTAATAAAACTGATCTGGAACTAATATCAATGGGAACCAGAGCTATGAGAATAATACAGCTTATGTTGCCAGTGGTTGGCTTCCAGGTGGTAGGAACCGGGTATTTCTTTGCGGTCGGGAAAGCCAAAGAGGCTATGTTTTTAAGCCTTATTCGTCAATTACTCATATTATTACCGTTAGTAGTTCTTCTTCCTCGGTTTTTCGGATTAGACGGTATTTTTATAGCAGCACCGATTTCTGATGGTTTATCTTTTGTTTTAACTGCAATTTTTTTAGGTATTGAATATAAAAAATTAGATCAAAAACAATTGGAAACTTTTGCTAAAGTCAACATGGAAGTATCTTAAAAAAATGAGATCAGCTTAAAGCCTGAGACAAAAGCTAATATATTTCTCTCAGGCTTTATTGAAAGATACCCAACCTGGATTTGAGTCTGGGTTTACACCCTCATACCCTAACCTTCATCCAATCGTCTCCTTATTTTTTGATGGCATTGGGGGTCTCATCATTTTAAAGAATTTATAAATAATAAAAAAAGGGTTTATACCTTCCTCTTTTTCTATTTAAGAAACTTATACTATAATTAACTCAAATTAAAAAATAAGGAGTTTTTAAAGTGTTATCTAATGCTGATGTAATTACTCTTAACCTTTTTGCCCATCAAATCCGTCGGGCATTTCCAGATGCCCGTATCTGGGCTTTTGGTTCCAGGGTAAAAGGGAATGCTTCTTGGGAATCAGACCTGGATGTATGCGTCATTATTAAAGATTTAACCACGGATTCTAGTAAACAGATTATTGATATTGCCTGGGAAGTTGGTTTTCAAAGAGATGTAATTATTTCTCCTCTCATTTTTTCACAAGAACAATTTGAGTCTGGACCTCTTTCCGAAAGTTCGATAGTAAAAACCATACGCCGGGAAGGTTTTGCAGCGTAATGAATAACAACCTGAAAGAGTTGATTCATTACCGAATTGAAAAAGCTGTGGAATTAATGAGAGCTGCTGAAATTCTTTTTGAAAATGGTAGCTTTAGGGCTTCGGTTAACCGATCTTATTATGCTATGTTTTATATGGTTTTAGCACTTCTTACTATTGAATCAAAAGAAACATCCAAACATTCAGGAGCTATTTCACTTTTCGATAAAATATTTGTTAAAAGAGGATTATTTTCGGTATACCTATCATGTTGGCTTCATTATGATTTTTTCAAAAAGAATGGATGCAGATTACAACCCGATACATTCAATTTCATTAGAAGAGACGAGTGAAATATTAAATCATGCTCAAGAATTTATTATAAAGGTTAAAGATTATCTCCAAAAAAACTCTTAAAAATAAGTATATTTCACTCTCTACGAGGCACATATAGTTTCTTAGCTAATCTTCCTCCCTTATAATTGATACAAAAACATACAATACATTAATTGAAAATTCTTGTAAAAGCGCTTTTTCTTTTTTTTAAATGTACATTAACTTCCTTTAATGTCATAACACTTTCCCTCTGTATTTCTTTATTTATTATTCTATCCTGAAAATACCATCTTATAAATTCCCCCATTGAGGGGGGATAAAGGGGGGTGTGCCTTTAATCGGTCATCCTGAGCCCTCGCTTTTTGAGG
>MWBQ01000122.1 GCA_002069605.1 Candidatus Atribacteria bacterium ADurb.Bin276 | reverse complement strand
AGGGAATGGTCTTATCACTTCCATGGTTGTTCATAACCTTTCCCTGCATTACATTGAAGCCTGATCGTTCGATAATATACTCAACTTTCTTTCTGTTCACACAGCATTCGTATCACAGAGGGCTAAAGGTTGGTAAATATACAGTGATAAACTGAAGAAAGAGATAGGACGATTCAAGTTCATTGGAAAGAAATTTGAAACTTTATTTAGTTAGTAATATATACTGATAATTGATATTGATCAGTTTCTAAGGAGTGAATTTTATGCAGGATAACTTAAAGAAAAAGGCGGAAATCGTACAAACCGCTCTGAATGAATTTGGAGTTGAATTGAATGTGGTTCAGTTAGCAGCATCAACTCGTTCTGCTCAAGAAGCCGCAGCTGCAGTAGGCTGTACCTTGGGTCAAATTGCGAAATCATTGGTTTTCAAAGGAGCAAACTCGCAAAAACCTATCCTGATTATTGCTAGCGGAAAGAATCGAGTAAACGAAAAAGCCATTGAGGCAGTGATCAAGGAAAAACTACAAAAAGCCGATGCTGACTTTGTTTTGTCGCAAACCGGTTTCTCTATTGGAGGTGTCCCACCTGTTGGACATAAAAATCCAATTCCTATCTATATCGATCAAGACTTAATGCAATTCGAAGAAATCTGGGCTGCAGCTGGAACTCCCAATGCGGTTTTTAAGCTCACTCCGAAAATCTTAGTTGAAATCACCAAAGGAATTATTATTCCTATTAAATGACCTAATATTTTACCTACTCAAAACAATCATTACCAAAAAAATTGGTACAGTCAGAATTTCTGGTTTCTATAAACCATTATTTCATTGCCCTTTCGGCAACAACAATCGTTGTATTTTCTAATCTCCAGACCATTTCAACTTTCTCAAATTTAGCCCGACGAAGCATCTTCAACTGATTTTCTATAGTACATGGAGTGTCGTAGTGATAGAACTCACCATCGGTAATATTTTGTTCATTGCGAATTCGCACGCTTTCTTTAAAATTATAGTCCTCGTCTTTTTGTTCAATGACCATATAGTCACATTCGATATATTTTCCTCCCGGCTTTAATGCTGAATAAATCCTTGAATAAAGCTGTATTTTCTGTTCATGAGAGAAATGGTGCATAGTTTGGAAGGATATTATTGCATCAAACCATTCAATTCCAAAATCATAATCAAAATAGTTTGCATTGATAAGAGTCAAGTCTTGATTAGGATGTTTTTGTTTTAATATTCCCAACATTGCTTTTGATAAATCAACGCCAGTCACTTTAATATTAGGACGAATTTTAAATATTTCATCAAGTTCTAAGCCAGTTCCACAGCCGAGGTCTAAAAGATTTACTACTGTTTCTGGTAACAATTCCGCCATTTTTATATATCCTTCTTTACACCCAACCACATCATTCATCATATGATTATCATATTCATCTACGCGAGCAGTAAAAAAATCAGCCATTTTTTCTAGCATCTGTTACTTCCCCTTTATAAGTGTTATCTTTCTCACCTTACCCTCCTTAAAAAGCAGGAAAGAACCGGAGTAGTTTGGCAGCTTTTCATCATCAATACTCTATTTAGCTCTTGTTTGATCTTTTTAATATCGCTCAAGGACTTTTCTCTTCAGTTTTCTTGGTTTCTCTTGTCGACCAAACCCTTAATAAGTTTTGATTTGTATTCTTTTTCCAGGATGTCCATTATAATATGGTCAAATTTTTGTCCGGCTATCTGTTTTGTTTCCCGAAGTCTCCCAACTTCCTTAAATCCTACTATTTGATAACATTTGATGGCTGGCTTATTGTAGGAATATACCTTCAAATTGATATTATGCAGGTTCAATATATTAAAGCCAAAATCCAGCAATAATTCTATGGCTTCTGCTCCATAACCTTTCCCCCAATAATCCTTGTTACCAATGAATATTCCCATCTCGGCAGTATGGTTGATAAAGTCGATATGGGTAAAACCAATGTTGCCGATGAGCTCATCTTTGTTTAACTCCACAATGGCGAAATTATATTCCACTCGGGATAGTTTCTCCAGAATTTCTTTTTCTTGCTCGGGCGTCATCAGAACACGGGCAAAGGTTACTCCTAAGGATACATCAATGTCGTTTATCCATTTAGTATAAATCTCACAATCTTGAAGATTCAAAGGCGAAAGATAACATCTTTCACCCAACAGTTTTTTAAAATACATCCGATCCCCTCCTTCTCCTAAATAATATCTCAATCATCGCTATCAAGTCCTTCAATGGTTAATAATATTAGACCGGTGGGTAATCATATTATGGCAATTTTATCCTGATCTTGTTTTAATTATACTTAAAACGAGTGTTAAATTTATAACTTTTCCTCTCAATCCTGAATTTTTTACTCTCTTGATTGAAAATTTGAAATTTTCAGCGTTCACCTCTTCCGCGGCACCATTGGCAAACCCCACTCCCATTACACCAAATGCAGGGATCATCGCTGGGTTTTCCATATCCTGGATAGTTTTTCTTGCCTGATCCTTTACAGTGATTACAGCGACCAGTTCCACTACATTGATCACATTTTCTTGCCATTTCTTCACCTCATTTCATAATAATCTGAGTTTCAATTCCTTATAGGTAGACTGAAAACGGAAAAAGGATAGACTCTCATGCCACTTTCGTGGCAACAATTGAGGATGAAAATTGATACTCAGAAGTAATTTTCCCCCTTTAGTAAAGGGGATAAGGGGGGATTTGAATTATTCCCCTCCCCTGTTCCGTCATTGCGAGGAACGTCTTATGCAACGTGGCAATCTCATCCCCGGCCTCTCCGTCATTCTGAGGAGTCCGGTGTCTTCTACCGGACAATGTGAGAATCTCATCTGATGCTGCCAGCGTCATCCTGAGCGGTGCTTTTCCGCGTGAGGATCTCATCTTTTATTTTTTTCTGTATCATCTTCTCAGGTAACCAAGAAAAACCAAAAGGCACCCTCCCCGCCGTAAAACGGCACCCCTCCAAGGAGGGGAATTATTTGATTCATTCTTTCTCTTTTTATGTTTGTTTTTTACCCATTCCTTTATTATCAGGATAGACCTTCATGCCTCGTTGTTGCACCAGATGAGGATGAAAATAGCTGTCTAAATCCGCCATTACGAGGAACGTAGTGACGTGGCAATCTTACCACCCACTTCGTCATTCTGGGGATTCCGGTGTCTTCTACCGGACGACGTGAGAATCCCATTTTTAAGTATTTATAAAGAATAAAAAAAAGATGAGATCCTCACGGCTTCAAAAAACGAAGCCTCAGGATGACGCTGGTGGGTTAGATGAGATCCTCACGCGGAAAAGCATCGCTCAGGATGACGCTGGTGGTTTAGA
>MWBQ01000121.1 GCA_002069605.1 Candidatus Atribacteria bacterium ADurb.Bin276 | reverse complement strand
CGCCAATATAAACCGGATCCTTTCACATTTAGACCCTATGATCGTATGGTTGCTCATACTACCTATATGATTTTTGCCAGGAAAGTTAACGATATTTAGAATAGACCCTCATGCGGAAAAGCACCGTTCAGGATGACGCCTGCGTTATAAAATGAGATCTTCTGCCCTCGCTTGGTAAGGTCCGAGGATGACGTTAATTTTTTATTCATTTATTATATTTATTGGACAGAGTTTGAAAAAAATGCTTCCTGTTGCTTATTAGGTGCAGTTATCGTGATAGAATAATAAATAATTACTGAGAAATAAAATGTAATAATATAAAATCCATTAAAAAACTAATATATAGGTTTTAACCAGCTTTTTCGTGTAGAATTGACTAAAAGAAAAGGAAAATTTTTTATCACTAAATGGTTCTTGCTAATCTTATGGAGGTAAAGTTGGATTATACTGAACCTTAAATAAGAGTATTTATTTTCAATGATTGTTTTTCTAGTAAATATTTAATACAATAAAACAAGTTAAAAAAAAGAAATTAGGAGGGGCAGAAAAAATTCCTTTTTTAACCTCATAATTTTAAACTCACAGTATATCAATTAAATCCTATTCTTCAATTTGATTTGTTTTAAGAACAGAAATGATTTACTGGTGATGGTATTGAAAGAATTAGGTTAAATAAATCCATTAAAGTGTATTTAAAGCTAATATATATGTTAAAATAATTCTTGTTTATGGGAAAAGTGATTGCTATAGCTAACCAAAAAGGGGGAGTTGGGAAAACCACTACCTCGATTAATCTAGGCTCATGTTTAGCACAAATGGGTCTAAAAATATTGTTGGTTGACTCTGACCCCCAGGGGAATGCTACCAGTGGCTTGGGAGTTAATCGTTCAGTTCTTAAAAGATGTTTATATGATTTATTAATACCGACTGAGTCTGAATATTCATTAAATGATGTAATACAAACGTCATCGATTTCAAATTTGTGGTTACTACCTACAACCATAAGGCTTGCCGGTGCAGAAGTAGAATTAGTTTCGGTTATAGGGAGGGAATTCCGTTTAAAAGAAACACTAAAAGAGGTTATTAATGATTATGATTATATTTTAGTTGATTGTCCACCCTCTCTTGGCTTGCTAACAATTAATGCATTATGTTGTGCGAGCTCTATGTTAATCCCAATTCAGTGCGAGTACTATGCTTTGGAAGGCTTGGGGCAGCTTTTAAACACTCTTAATGCAGTGAAAAATTTGCTCAACCCTCAGCTTGAAATTTTTGGGGTTTTATTAACGATGTATGATGTGAGAACTAACTTATCTCAGCAAGTAGCTCAAGAGATACAAAGAGTTTTTGGAGATAAAGTGTTTAAAACTATAATCCCAAGAAATGTTCGATTAAGTGAAGCTCCAAGTTTTGGGCAACCGGTGATTACCTATGATCGTTACTCAACTGGTGCCGAAGCATATCTTAACTTAGCCAAGGAAGTGTTAGCAAGAGATGGCAAGAAAAAGTCTTGGTAAAGGGCTTGATGCTCTAATCCCTGGAGTTGGAAATCTTGGTGCACGGTCGATCCAAGAAATTGATATTCAACTTATTCATAGTAATCCTCTCCAACCCCGACTTCAAATAAACGATGAGAGCTTAGAAGAGCTTGCTCAGTCGATTCGTATTCATGGTGTTCTACAACCAATTATTGTACGAACCGATGGGACAGGATATGAAATAGTTGCAGGAGAGAGAAGATGGAGAGCAGCACAAAAAGCTGGTTTGCCAACAATTCCTGTTATAGTTGAAGAAGTAAATGAACAAAAAAGATTAGAAATTGCTTTAATTGAGAACTTACAGAGGGAAGATTTAAACCCCTTAGACTTAGCTAAGGGAATTCAACGATTGATGCTTAATTTTGAGCTAACTCAAGAGGATATTTCAAAAAGACTGGGGAAAAAGAGACCCACCATCGCTAATGTGCTCCGCCTTCTTGACTTACCCCAAGAAATACAAAAAATGCTTGAAAACAACGATATTTCATTTGGCCATGCTCGAGCATTGCTTGCCATTGAAAGTCAGGATTTAAAAATTCAACTATCAGGAAAAATCATCCGAGAAAATCTTTCTGTTCGTGATATTGAAGAAGTAATTCGTAACATAAAAGCAAAAACTGAAGAACCTAATCCTTCTATAAATTATAAAGAGAAAAAAATAATTACAAATGAACAACAAGAAACCGAAATTACTTTCATTGAAGAGAGTTTGATGAAATATTTGGCAACCAAAGTGAAAATAGTGAAAAAACGAATAACCATAGAATATTATGGAGATGAAGACCTCCATCGCATTTATAATTTAATAACCGGTAAGGAAGAACCATTTTAGAGGTGGGTGTATGCCTTCAAAAGAGCCAAAAGACTTAACGGTATTTTGGATCAATCCCTTGAAGGGACAAATGAAAAAAATTAACCTCCGATGGAAAACTATTCTTATGGGCTTATTGTTGGTTATTTTGGGGGTTGGATTTGGTGTGGGTGGGATTCTTTGGTATAACAGTAGAATTAAATACGAATTGGGGAATATGTTTATTCATTTACAAGACACTAAAAGCGAATTAGCTTCCCTGGAGATCAAGAAGAAAGAACAGGAACAAAAATTAGAGGAATTATCCAAAAAGGCTGATCAAGTTATTCAAGAAATGAACCAGCTACGTGAATTAGACCAAAAGGTAAGGAGCTTGTTAGAAAAAGATTTACAATCACAATTAAAAAAGTTTGGGATAGATCTGGGTTTTTCTGCAGCATCGAACGAATTATACGTTCCGGTACAAATGTTTCTTAATCCCAATCTGGATAGCTTTCCCTTTGGAATGGGTGGGCCAAATTATATGTCGTTTTCAGGAGTTCCTGTTTCTGCTCCTTCGCTTCGATCAACCATTGATCCTGAATTTTATAATAAAGCGAAAAGTATAGAAGATAATCTTTCATGGCTTCGTGCTGAAATGATGGTCAGGGAGAAATCTTTTAATGAAATAATTCAAGTAGTTGAAAAAAAAGACAAATTAATCACTATGGTTCCGATGCGTTGGCCAACTTGGGGAAGAGTTTCATCGAGTTATGGCTGGAGGAAAGATCCCTTTACCGGTCGCAAAGCTTGGCATACAGGGGTGGATATTGCAGCACCTGCTGGTAGAAATATAGTTGCAACTGCGGCAGGGAAGGTTATTTTTGCTGGTTGGAATGGAAATTATGGAAGATGTGTGATAATCAGGCATCAATTTGGGTATGAAACCGTATATGGGCATTTATCAAAAATTCAGGTTGAAAACGGTGAAGAAGTAAAAAAAGAAACTATAATTGGGAAGGTCGGTTCTTCTGGGCGAAGCACTGGTCCTCATTTACACTATGAAGTAAGAAAATATGGAAATGTCATAAATCCATGGCCTTATTTACCATAAAGTTTGATAGTTTAAGAAATATTAAGTTGATAAAAGGTTTATTAATAACTAAGTTATATTTTACAAGCCAGTAAGTGTATTTAATACAATTTTAAATTCTGCTAAGCAACTTCTTGATAATACAGTTTTTAGAGCTTCTAATAGGTTAGATAAATTGGTATTTTAACTACTGAATCTTTTTTGATATAAAGACAATTCTATATAGCAGTGAGAAAATAATTATAAATAGACGTCCATTCCACTTGGTTGCACGAGATAAGGAAGAAAATATCGATTCGGGAATCAATTTCCCATCTTAGCAAAGAGGAGAGGAAATAATAAAAAATAAAAAAGATAAGATCCTCACGCGGGAAAGCACTGCTCAGGATGATACCTTCGGTGTTAGATGAGATCCTCACGCCCTTAAACACTGAGAGGGAGAGGGTGCGAGGGGGATGAAAAAGGAGAAGAGAAGAGGGTTCAGGATAATGGCATTTTTTTTTAAATCTCTTGTAAGGGCTTGATTTATCATAACCGTGGGTTTTCAGAATAGAAAACATTATTATAATAGGAACAAATAAGCCCAAAAAGGAAAATACTATAAATAAAACTTTACTAAGGGGTGAAAAAGATGAAAAATCGGATAAGAGGGGCTTTTGTTCTTCTTCTTATTTTTTCTTTTGTCATACCAGTTTGGGCAGAGATACAAAAAGCGGAAATTGTAACTGTTAAATACGAAGGAATTGGAGAAAATGCCTCTATAACTATTGAAGGATCAATCAGTTCTGATCAGACAGGTATTGGATATTTGGAAGTAATTATAACCTTTGAAGGCAAGGATTATAAAACTCAAGCTGTTGAAATTGAATCGAGAATACCGAAACAAAACTATCGATATTCGTTCCGGGTGGATGATTTTCGCTACATTGATCATCAAAAAAATCAAATTGAAATCCTTTCCAATTTTCTGCCTGGACAAACTATTGTGGTTTATTTGTACCAACAAAAAATAATTGCTGGGGAGAAGCTTACTATAGATGCACAAAATGAACTTAATCAAAGAGGCTATGCTTTGAGAGGAATTTTAGCTAAAAAGACTTTTAAACTACCTGAATGAATTTAATGAAATGTAATATGTTAGGAGATTTCGATCCCGATTAGCAGCACCAAATGGAGATTAAAATTTGCTTTCATTAACCAGTTATTCTAAGGAGTACATTTCTGAAGATTTCTGTATCATGATCAAAAAATAATTATTAAAATTCTAAAAATACCCTCCCCGCCCCGAAAGCGGCACCCCTCCAAGGAGGGGAATTGTTGAATTTATTCCCCCATTGAGGGGGGATTCAGGGGGGTGTGCCTTTTT
>MWBQ01000120.1 GCA_002069605.1 Candidatus Atribacteria bacterium ADurb.Bin276 | reverse complement strand
TGGCAATCTCATTTAGCCATTCTTTTTTCGCCCCCTCACCCTTTCGCCCCCTCTCCCCCTCAGTCTTTTTTAATGGGAGAAGGTGAGGATGAGAGTGAAAGATTGGAATGAGATCCTCACGGCTTCTGAATACGAAGCCTCAGGATGACGTCATTTTTATTTAATGCTTTATTTACATGATAGACAAAAAGACACCTCACTTTTTGTTGATTGGTTTGTTGTCTATGTTAATTTGATCCCAATCTCTGTCTATCCATCACCCTTTTCTGATATTTTATATTTTTTATTGAGTCACAAATAACAAAAAAATGATATACTATTCTCAAAATATAATAAAAAGTGTTGCTCTTAATCTTCAACTTAACAGGAGATTAAGAAATTATATTTTAAAATGGAGGGGTTTTTATGTTTAAGAAGTTGTTGTTATCCTTATTAGTAATGCTGCTTTTTGCTTCAATTTCAATAGCTGCTCCGGTTAAGTTGGTTGTAGTTGGTGATGCTGGCCATAATCTAAAGCCCTTTGATTGGTATGCCAATGATATAAAGGAAAAATTTGATGTTGAATTACAGGTCATTGGCGTTCCCTTTGGAGAATTGTACGAGAAAGAAAAAGTAGAATTAATTGCTGGAACCGGTGCTTATGATATTTTAATCGTATACCCAAGATTTTTAACGGAATTCGCAGCGAATGGCTGGCTGTATCCCTTTGAAGAACTCGCTCAAAAATATGATCCGCTTCTTGATGATGTAACACCTGGATATCGAGATTTTTACTGTAAATATGGTGGAAAACTCTTTGCTCTCCCCTTTGACGGAGACATTCTTAATCTTTACTATCGAAAAGACTTGATTGAAAATGAGAAAGAAAAAGCCAATTTCAAGGAAAAATATGGATACGACTTAAAAGTACCCGAAACCTGGGATGAATATCTTGTTGTTGCTGAGTTTTTCAACCGTAAAGCCGGTGAAAGCCTTGGCGATCAAGTATTGGAGCGAGATTTCTATGGAACCGCCTACTATGGACAGAAGGACAATTTGTTTGCTTGGTGGGGCAATATTTTTGCCGGTTATGGTGGAGTCTATTTTGATGAAGAAACCCTGGAACCAGGGATTAACTCTGAGGCTGCACTAAAAGCTCTTGAAATGAACATAAAAATTCATCAATTTTGTCCACCTGACGTGCTCGCTTATGGATACGAAGAATTGAAAGATATTTATTTAAACGGTGATTGCTTCATGATTGTTCAATGGCCTTGTGTTGGGAAAAAAGGAGCGGATCCGGCTCAATCGAAAATTGTGGGGAAAGTCGGAGTATCACACGTTCCAGGTGTTGAAACTGATGGGGAAATTTACTTCCGGGCTCTCATGCCTTGCGGGAGAGTTTTAGCCATCGCTAACGATTCAAGGAATCAGGAAACGGCTTTTAAGGTAATTCATTATCTTTCTACTGTTACCAGTATGGATGATGTATCAACCGCAGAAACCGGACTCGATCCCTACCGCTATTCCCACTTTGAGCATCCAGAAGAATATGATATGTTTGAGAACGTTGAAGATGCTCGCATCTATCTTGAAGGTGTCCAAAAGAACATGGAAAAAGGTTATCCGGAGATGGTTCTCCCCGGAACGGTTGAATATGAAGAAACTCTTGGGGTTGAACTGATTAAGGCCCTTTCAGGAGAAAAGGATGCTAAGCAAGCTCTCGATGATGCGGCCCAGCAGTGGAAAGAAATAACCGATCGATTAGGCTATGAAAAACAGAAAGAGATGTTCCAAGCACTGGTTAGAGGGTGGAAAGAAGCTGGTCTTTGGTAATTTGTTGAGGATTTGAATTGAATTTGACTACCGGGCGCTTAACCCGGTAGTCAAATTTTTTAGAGGGGGGTGTTTTCCTTAGTTAAGCAGGTAAAACTAATCGGATTCTTTTTTGTTCTTCCAACTATTATTCTGCTTTTAGTGATCTCAATTTTTCCTTTGATTTATTCCTTTTGGTTGAGTCTCTGCCAGTGGAACATTGGGACTGGTGGGGAACGGATGTTTATCGGAGTCCACAATTATCTTAATCTGCTTACCGATGAGCGCTTCTGGAATGCCATGAAAAATACTGGTTTAGAGCTTATTTTGGGGGTTGGAGTACAATTTTTAATCGGCTTAGGCATTGCTCTACTCTTAAATCGCACCTTTCGAGGTAAAAATTTAATTACAACCCTCTATCTCCTTCCAATGATGATTTCACCAGTTGTTGTTGGTTGCATCTGGAGAATTATTTACCATTATCAGTACGGTCCTTTAAATTATATTTTCAACCAGGTTAGAATCGCTTCGGTTAATTGGTTAGGGAGTGGAACAGTTTCAATTTTTTCGATTATTATTGCCGACATATGGGAATGGACTCCCTTTATGATGATTACCCTGCTCGCCGGCTTGCAGGCAATTCCTGATGAACTTTATGAAGCAGCCCGAGTGGATGGTGCGACTCGTTGGCAGACTTTTTCAGCATTGGTGGTTCCTCTGCTCACTCCGGTTATGATTGTAGTCCTCCTCATTCGAATAATGGATGCTTTTAAAATTTTCGATTTGGTTGTTTTGCTGACAATGGGAGGTCCTGGTCAATCATCAGAAACCGTATCGTTTTTTAATTATTTGACCGGTTTTAAGTACTTTAATATGGGTTATGCCTCGGCCATGGCATATTTTCAGTTGCTCATCATCGTCATCATTGCCAATATTTTTCTCAAATCTTGGAAGAGGAGGGAAATGATTTGAATCGGATAGAAAGGAGGTTTAACAGTTTTATTATTTTAGTCATCATTGTTCTACTTCTAGTATCTTTAAGTCCTTTTATTTGGAATTTTATGACTTCATTTAAGGATAAAGGCGAATATTTTACTTATCCACCGGTTTTCATTTCTCAAACCATCAATTTTGAACATTACACTCAAGCCTGGAACCTGGGAGCGGGAAAAGGAATTCAAGACAGCTTAATCATTACGGTTTTTACTACTTTAATTGCCTTAGTTCTTGGTTCCCTGGCTGCATATGCTTTAGCCCGTTTTAAAATTGGAGGAGAAAACCTGGCATTTTGGATTTTGTCTATTCGTATGATGCCCCCTGTTGCATCGATTCTCCCTCTTTTCCTTTTTTTTCGGACGCTGAGATGGCTTGATACCTATCAGGCTTTGATTCTAACTTACGCTCTCTTCAACGTTCCCTTTGCAGTATGGATGATGAAAGGTTTTTTCGAGGAATTACCTCATGAATTAGAAGAAGCGGCCTTGGTCGATGGTTGTGGAAGGTTGGGAGCTTTTGTTAAAATTGCCCTACCCTTAGTGACTCCAGGTTTAGTAGCGACTGCTCTCTTTTGCTTTATGTTCTCTTGGAATGAATTCATTTTTGCTTTAATTTTAGGTCGATCCAGAGTGACTCCAATTACGGTGAATATATCCGGGTTAATTGGAGGGCATGAAATACTCTGGGCGGAGATTTCTTCCGCTTCTATTATGGCGAGTATTCCGATTATAATTCTGGCAATAATGCTCCAGCGGTATTTGGTCCGTGGTCTTACCTTGGGAGCAGTAAAAGGATAATTAAAGATCTTAACCTTTCGATTGCTGGGAAAACCAATGTTCGAAGGTTTCTCTATTGGCAAATGATTTTTGAGTGCCTCTCTGAGTCGTTGATAAAGCAGCGTAACCACTGGCTTTATCGATTGATTCTTCCAACCTTTCTCCCTGGCTCAAGATATGGACCAAGGCACCAATAAAAGCATCACCAGCCCCAGTGGTGTCAATCGATGTAACCGGATAGGCTGGGAATGATCGATTTATTGTGTTATTAACCAACAAAGATCCCTTTTCTCCAAGGGTTACCAATACGTTTTGGACTCCCTTTTCTAAGAGAAAATGAGCACCTTTGAGGATTTCATCCCGGGAATTGGTATTTACTCCCGTTAAATTATGAAGTTCAGTTTCATTGGGAGCAAAAAGGTAAATCCCCTCCAGATATTTCCACTCCAAATTGCGGGCTGGGGCTGGATTGAGAATGACTTTTTTGCCAAGCTCAAGGGCTAAGTCCAGAGCGGCATAAACAGTTTCTAATTTAATTTCAAGTTGAAGAAGAAAAAAAGACACCTCAGATAGAACCGATTTCATCTGAAGAATGTCTTCCGGTTCGAGGAAGGAATTAGCTCCAGGAATGATAAAAATACTATTATAACCATTTTTATCGACAAATATTGGAGCTACTCCACTGGTTTTTCCGTTGACAGTTTTTATCCAGGTGGTATCTATCCCCTGTTTCTTAAAATTTTCTTTTACTAACGGCCCAAAAAGGTCATTACCAACTGCTGTTACTACTAATGGACTTCCACCCAGTTTAGCAATGGCAACTGCCTGATTTGCACCTTTTCCACCGAAACCAATTTCAAAATCTTTTCCAAAAATAGTTTCACCAATTTTAGGGAATGAGTCATCATAATAGGTAATCAAATCCATCATATTGCTACCAATCATAGCTACTTTAGATTGAGACCGGTGAGAATGCATATTTCCCTCCTTCATGATAAAAATGATGAATTAAATATCTGTTTCCCATTTTATACCAAAAATCGAAGATTTTTACTATTTTCTTTTCGATTTAATTAGGACCTCTTTGTCTATCCTGAAAATACCGGAATGATTTTTTATAGGTAACTCATATTCAGCAACCAACCAGGATTTCATTCTGAGCTATCACCCTCATCCTCACCTTCTCCCATCAAGGGAGAAGGAACTCTGACTCGTCATTGCGAGGAACGAAGTGACGTGGCAATCTCATGAGTTCAATTTTTTTATTCTTCTCCCTTTGGATAAAGGGAGATAAAAAGGGATTCGATTGGTTTCCAAAAAACTCAAATCCCCCTAACCCCCTTTGCTAAAGGGGGGAGATTGATCGACATATAAATATTTACATCCTCATCTGGTGCCATAATAGTGGCATGAACATCTATCCCCGAAAATAAAAAATCCTCTCTCCTTTCTACATCATTTCTCTCTTCTTTTCCTTGACAACCAAGGTATTTAAAACTAATCTTGTATTATTTGGTAGCCATCATCTAAGAGCGATAGTGATAAATCAGGACTTACCGAAACTCCAATATCCTATCAGTCATTTGTTACGTGAATTATTCATATTTTATCGTAATGATATTTATATATAAAATAAATAATATCTAAGGAGAATACAGTGAAACTTAAAATTATTGTACCAATAATAACCAAATTATTTGAAGCAGAAACCGAGAAAGAAGTGAAACAGTTTTTATCACCGGATACAGAAATCGATGTAGAATGTATCCCTTATGGATCAGCTTCTATCGAATCAGCTTATGATGAAGCAGCTTGTGCACCAGGGATTCTTCATTTAGCCGAAAAAGCCCAAAAACAAGGATTCGATGGCGTGTTTATTGATTGTATGGGAGATCCTGCGCTGGCTGCCGCTCGAGAACGTTTAGAGATTCCCGTTGTTGGTCCGGGAAGAACCTCAATGCTTTTTGCGGCTGACCTTGCCCACCGTTTCTCAGTGGTTACCGTTTTGGAAAGTGTCGTTGTCTTGTTGGAAAACTTGGCGCACGAAGCCGGCGTTGGAAAGAAATTAGCGTCAATCCGATGGGTCAATATTCCGGTTCTTGAATTAGGCGATCGAGACAAATTAATGAATGCATTGGTTGAAGAATCAGAAAAGGCACTTGGTGAAGACCAGGCACATGCTCTTATTTTGGGTTGTACTGGTATGATGGGTGTTGCCGACGAACTTTCTGCGGAGCTTTTCAGACGTGGTTATCGAATCCCGCTGATTTATCCGGTATCAACCGCTCTCAAATATCTGGAAACTCTGGTTAATTTAAAACTTACTCAGAGTAAAAAGACCTATCAGATCCCTTCTAATAAGGAGCGGAATCTATGGGAGCGACTTGGTTCATAATTAAAGCTTTTTCTAGCATATTTATGAAAATTAAAATTTTATAAGTATTTTTAAATTTGTAATAACTTTCGAATACAACAACCAATATTTTAAGGGGGATGAGAACATGAGTACAAAGAAAAGCGAAGATGTTTTTGAAAAGTATGCGTTAGAAGCTGTTCCAAAGGAAAGTCGTCAAAGTTGGCCAAGTATTGCTCTTATATGGATTGGTACAATGATTTGTGTTCCAGCTTTGATGATGGGAGGAGCTTTAATAACCGGTTTGGATTTATTTCATGCTCTGCTTGCCGGCATTATTGGCTATACCATTGTGGTTATTTATATGAGTTTCCAGGGAATGCAAGCAGCCGATTTAGGAAGACCAACGGTCAGCGCTGCTGTCCCATCATTTGGTTTTAGCGGGTCTCGGATATTGATTTCTTTAATCTTAGGGATTTCAACCTTAGGCTGGTTTGGTGTACAAGCAAACGTTTGTGGTGCGGCTTTTAGCAGTGTATTGAATACTTGGTTGGGTGTGAATTTTCCAGTTTGGATTTCATCATTAATTTGGGGATTAATCATGCTCAGTACTGCGATTATAGGGTTTAATGCAGTAAAATATTTGAACTATATTGCTGTTCCAGCTTTGATTATTCTGAGTATATATGGAACGTATTCATCATTTGTTAAATATGGCTCTTCAATTCTATCTTCGTATCAACCTCCTACTCCCTTCCCTTTCGTTCAAGGAATAGCACTGGCAGTTGGTACCTTTGCTGTAGGTGGTGTTATTGC
>MWBQ01000119.1 GCA_002069605.1 Candidatus Atribacteria bacterium ADurb.Bin276 | reverse complement strand
ACCCACATCTTGAGGAAATACTTGAAGAAACTGAAGCTGACCCCGTCATGCAGGTTGTTCTTTTCGGTGATCATGCCTGCAATAGGGATGATCACCGTCTCGGAGAGCGATCGGAACATGCTGAAGATATTGCCATTCCAGCCCTGCGGGGTTTGACCGATCTGTTCGGCGATCGTGGCTGTCTTTTCATTGACATCCATAAACATGGTCGTCAGGTTGCTTTCGATCAGACCGATGAAGAACTCACGGATAGCCTGCTGGATCTTGTCTAAAAGACCTTGCATTGGGATTATCCGAAGAGACCTGCCCCAAGGGCAATGCCCAAGATTTTGAGGATGTTGACTGCTTCGTTGAAAAATTCCATTTATTGACCTCGCTTTTAGAATGTGGTGCCTCGAAATTGAGTGTGCTATTCTATAAACAACGGTCAATGGATATTTGCTAAAATGATTGCTTTATTTAGATGAAAATACTTCTATTGGTTCAATCGCATGACAAAGAATACCTTTAAGGAAGAGCATTCTAAGTCTATTTATTATTTTCCGAACTTCTAAATCAAAAAAATGAATTACGAAACTTATATGAACAAGGATGTTGAGGTGAACACTACTTTCTATTACCAAGTACTTGGTTTATGCTCAATTCCATATTCAATTAGGTTCTGTATATTGTCTTCAATATCACTATAAACGTATTGACTCGTTGAATGATTTGATTTAAAGCATTTTACATACTTAGACAAAGGATCTTCTGAAAGGGTTAAATAATCGAAAGGATTACTTCCTTCCGAATCTTGTTCCGCAGAAGCATTTTTTAGATTATTAATATAAATACCAACTATTCCTTTATCTAATTGATATGCCTTTTTGATCTCATAATTAATCCACTTTCTGTTGGCTGTTTTTTTTCCAATAAGAACTATTAAACATGACCTCATAGCCATTTGTTCATCAATCCATTGTTCTATTTTAGAATCGCTTTTTTCCTTAACCTCTTCCCAATCATTCGCAGAAAAAGTTGAACTTTCTGAGACCTTTCCCATGTTTTTCACCTGTGCTGCTCTCCAACTATCATTATCATAATGAAAACTAAAAAAAACTTGCCTCTTTACCATGTTATTCCTCCTCATTCAGTAAGTTTACTGCCGTTATGGTTGCTTGTACAATATCATCCACATTCTCAGATTCTTGACCAAGCAATTTCATTGTGTCTAAATCTTTTCTTACCGTTTCATCACCCAAAACCGTTTCATAGATCTTAGAACTTGCCCCTCCTGTTGCCTTAATAGGTAAAGATACCAACCCTAATTTTTTTGAAATCTCATATTCTTTAAAAACACCTTCCGAAACCGTTTTATCCTCATTATTTCCGAATACATAAATAGCTATACCACATTTACGAATCATCACCTCTCTATATTTTGAGTAAAAATCATTTGCTGATTCACCTGGTGAAAAATCTAAAGGAAAGGGCATCAATGTCAAAATATCATTTATTTCTTTTGTATTATCAGAATAGCAATATTTCGCAACTCCATTAATAACATAAGTTCCAACGCCTAGACCATACCCGTTTACAATATGATTACCCCCTTTAGCTAAAGAAAATGCTAAATCCGTAATGAGTTTCTTACCTTCCTCAGATGAAAAGGGACCATAATTTGAGGCGTTACCTGAAATGAAAACTGTTTTTCGTCGATACTTATTAACCAAAGCACTTAAAATTTCTGTAATTTCTGAGTAGTCATCGATTATGCAGGTTTGTATTCCATACCTTTTTAAATCTTGGATCTGTAATTCCTGCTTAATCTGAGCATAACTTTTTTTGCCATCTGATGACTCTTCTCTCTTCATAATGCAATAATGTGATCTTGTACCTTGATCTTCAAGCAGAACTCTTAATCGTGCAATTACATAGTTAAAATTAGGATCAGAAAAACTAAAACCTAGAAAAATAAAGGTTTTAGTTAATAAGTCCCCTTCTAAAACCTCCCTAAATAGCTTTCTATCATCATATCCATATTTTTCATAATCGCTTCTTGTTATTACAGCCCTGTTTGGACGATCAACATCTCCGTGCATTTTATAAACAATCGCATTAAAAGGTTGGTTTGTCCCTCGTAATTGCTCATCTGCTGTTTTAACATTAGGTAACTTATTATTATCTTCTAGAGCTTTTTCTACCAATTTATCATAATTAGTAGTCCAAAAAGTAGCAATTGGGAGTTGCGCTAATAATTTATGATTTTCTGTTGGGCTATTTAAAGAAGCAAAGTTATTAGTAATCAAATTATCAACGCTAGTTCTGTCTTTAGAATTACAATATAATTGTGCCAAGCCAACCAGGTCATGTTCTTCCTTTTCGACATCTAAAGAGATATCCTCGGCAGGTTCTCTCAACATTTCTTTCCAATTCTTAAATCCGGCTGGTATAGAGAGACCAGCCCCAATGAAAGCAGCTAATTCCTCAGTCGTGATAGCTTTATAGAGTTGTTTTATGAGATTTACTTTTGTAATTTCCCCGCTTACCATTAAATACCTCCAATCCATACATCTATAGCTTCGGTCAAATCTTTCATACGATTATTAATGATGGAGAATTGTAGACCTAATAAGATATATTTATCAATCATTGTTAATTAGTCATTATTGTATCAGAACTTTTTCTAATCTGCTATAAAGAATTCCTTCCGTTCATCATCATGTAGCTAAGGATCACCTTTAGGTTCATAGTAATGTAATAAGTAGTTGTTTTTTTCTTTCAGTATGAAGATTACAGATAGGAGTGTATCCTAGTAAAGCATAAGCTTACAAACTAAAATGACAAACAAAAATGACTGATCATTGCAAAAGCAGTTGCCATTTTTTATCTTTCCTTCTCAAATTTGCTTTACGATTCATTCACTTGTTTTTGAGATCACAGGATTATCGTTTTTCATTTGCTTAAGGTGAAGTCATATGAAGAGGAAAAACTATGAAATTGATGTTGAATCATTAGGATGAGACTAATCTGTTGACCGTTCTTGAGGAAATTTAACATCTAAAGCCTAGTGTGTGAATGTGAGCTATAACTCTATTAGTGGTGAAAAGGGTTTCTATAATAATGAATGTTACCTTGAATGAGAAATCATTCCCAAGTTTTGATAGAACCGAGGAGGTGCATTTTTTTGACAAAGTTTAGTGCGGTCGTCTGTCAACTGATCAGCGCTAATTGCCCTCCAGCCATTTCGTAAGCTTTATCGCAAAAGCTGGCTATTTCTTCTTTACTATGGCTGGTGATCAAAATAGTTTTGCCTTCCTTTTGTAATTGCCAAATCAGCTCGTGGAACCAATCTTGCCCGGCGAAATCCAGTCCGGTGGTCGGTTCGTCCAACATCAATAAGCTTGGGTCTTCCATCAATGCCTGAGCGATGCCCAAACGCTGGCGCATTCCGGTGGAATA